>DATGLP010000014.1 GCA_035294085.1 Acidimicrobiales bacterium
GTCCTCGTCGCGGCGCGCGGCCCGAGGATGCTCGAGCTCGCCGGCGAGCTCGCCGACATCGTCCACATCGCCGCCCCCTTCCTCGGCGAGCGCTACATCGACGGCTGCATCGAGCGCATCGCGACCGGCGCCGCTCGCGCCCGACGCCGGCTCGACGACCTCGAGATCGACCTCAGCCTCTCGGCCGCCGTGCTCGAGGACGGCGAGGAGGCCCGCCGGCTCGCCAAGGTCGTCACCGCCTACGGCATCATCTGGATGGCCGGCGTCGAGCGCTACGCCCGCCAGCGGCCGAGCTGGACCGTGCCCGACGAGCTCGCCGTGCCCGGCGAGCTCGTCGAGCGCCTCGCGACGAGCTGGGACATGTGGAGCGGCGACCCGCTGCCCGACGAGTGCGCGGCGCTGATGGACGACGCCGTCCTCGCCCTCTTCGGGGTGGCCGGCACCCCCGCAGAGTGCGCGCCGAGGCTGCGGGCGCTGCTCGCGCGCCACCCCGAGGTCACCGGGCTGCGCCTGAAGCTGCCGCCGCTGAGCGGGCCGACGAGCGCCCCCGGCTACGGCGCGCTCGTCGAGGGCGTCGCCGCCGCACTGGCGGACGCCTGAGGCCGACCCGCCGGCGTCGACGGGCGCGCCGGGGCACTCAGCCGGCGCAGGCCGGCATGGCGCACTCGACGCTGCCGACGCCCGGGTGCTGGAAGACCTCGATCGAGCGCACCTCGAACGACGCCGGGTAGCTCGGGCTCGAAGGCACGGTCCCGGCCTGCACGGCCAGGTCGGCGAGGAGGTACATCGTGACGGGGAGGCTGGCGCGCACCTGGAAGGTCCTGCGCCCGTCGACGAACCAGGTGACCGAGTGCGGTTCCCAGTCGACGGCGAAGCGGTGGAAGCGCGTCCCGAGCGAGGCGACCCGCACCACCTGCTGGTCGATGCGGTCGTCGGCGCCGAGATGCAGCGTCTGGATGATCGACCCCGGAGCGGAGCCGTAGAACTCCATGATGTCGATCTCGGGAGGCCACGTGCCATCGGCGGGCAGCATCCACAGCGCCGGCCAGGCGCCCGGGACGACGGGCACCTTCGCCGTGACGACGACGAGCCCGTAGCGGAAGTCGAAGCCGCGCCGAGACTGGACCATGCCCGAGGTGAACGGCCGGCCGTGGACCCGCTGCGCCCGGGCGGTCAGCGCGAGCGCCGAGGAGCGCACCGTGACGTTCGCCGCCTGGTACCACTCGACCTCGCCGCTCGTCGCGATCGTGCACGACCACGGGTAGCAGGTCCGCCAGCCGGCGCCGAGCTGGCGGCCGCTCGCGAAGCGCACGTCGAGGACGCGCACCCACGGCCCTCGAGGCAGTCCGGCGGGGACCGTCACCGGCGGCGGCCGCGAGCTGGTCGAGCGCGCCGCGCCGCAGGCCCCGAGGGCGAGCGCGCCGAGCGCGAGCAGGCTCGCCGCCGCGGCACGGCCGGGCGGCGAGCGGCGGCGCGCCGTGCCGGCGCGGCGCGCGGGCTTCCTCCCTGACCCCGTTGCCGCTCCCTCCCGGGATCGAGCCGCGCCGTCTGCACGCGCTCCCGCTCGATGCTAGAGCTCGAAGCTCGGGAGCACGCAGTGCTCACCGCCAGGTGGCTCGGAGACCAGCCTCCCACCGGAGGCCGTTCCGCTCCCATCAGGAGCCCAGCGCGTGGGCGAGGCGTCGGGGAGCGGCTGGCGCGAGGATGGGCGGTGGCCGCAGACGCCCTCCTCGTGGTCCTGGCGAGCGTGCGCCCCAGCGGGCCGGGCGAGGCCCGCGCCCTCGCCCGACTCGAAGCCCTGGCGCGAGGCGGCGACCCGTGGGCCCGCTCTCGCCCACTGCACGCGACCGCCTCGGCCCTCGTCGTCGACGAGCGAGGTGGGCGCGTCCTCCTCCGCTACCACGAGCGCCTCGGCCAGCTCGCGCAGGTGGGCGGGCACGCCGAGGCAGGCGAGGACGACCCCTACGCCGTCGCGAGGCGGGAGGCACTCGAGGAGACGGGCCTCGCGGACCTCGTCGCCTGGCCGGAGCCGGGCGCGCCCCGGCCGGTCCAGGTCCAGGTGGTGCCTGCGAGGGCGCACGCCGACGAGCGAGCGCACGAGCACGCGGACGTGCGCTACCTGCTCGCCACGGCTCTCCCCGACACGAGCCGCCCCGAGCGTCCCGGCGCGGCGCTCGTGTGGCTCCCGTTCGACCGGGCGGCCGCCGCGGTCTCGGACCCGGGGCTGCGCCGGCTGGTGCGCCTCGCTGCACGCCTCGCCGCCTCGCGCCGCGAGGCGCGAGCGGAGCGGCCGGCCCGCGCCTGAACGCTCGGCGGCGGCCGGTCAGGCGAGAACGACGACCGGCGCGGCGGACCTCCCCGTCAGGGCCCTGCACAGCTCGACGCCGCGCCCCTGCGCGCACGCGGCGTCGACCAGGAGGTGGAGCACCTCCCCGAGCGCGCCCGAGGGCGGGGTGGCGCGCGAGCCGATGGCCGCAGCGAGATCGAGGCCGTGGACGACGAGCTCGACCGTGCGCGTCGGGAGGTAGTCGTCGAGGCGCATGCCACCCGCGCGCGTCCCGACGAGCGCGTCGTCGTCGGCGCCCGCGACCGCGCTCGCGGCCGCCGCGGCGACCGCCCGGAGCTGCGCCACGGGGTCGTCGCCGAGCGCGACGGCCGCCTCGCGGCCGCGAGCCGCGATCGCCGCCCGGTCGGCACCGGAGGCGGCCACCAGGTAGCCCGCAGCGGTGAGCTCGGCGCGCTCGGCGGGCTGCCCGAGGTACTCGGTCACCGTCGACAGCGCCCTGCTCGCGTGGCCGAGCAGGTCCCGAACGCTCCACTCCCCGAGGGCGGGCAGCGACCACTGGTCGCTCGCCACCTCGGCGGCCACCTCGAGGAGGTAGGCCGAGGCTTCGACGAACCGCTCCCGGGAACCAGCTGTCACGATCGGTCCTCCCACGAGCCGCCCGAGCGCCGGGCGGGGCCGCAACGGCGGGCCCGAGGGCGCGGCCTCGGTCGGGACTGGCGTTCTTAGACTGCATCTTGCTGAGGAGGTCGCGTGGCACGCCAGTGGGTGAGGAGCGCCGCCCGGCTCGGGCTCGCGGCAGCGCTCGGCGCGGTGGTCGCCGGGGTCGCCGTCTACGCGGCGACCGACGTCCATGCCGGCCCGCCGCCAGGGCTCAGGCGCCGGCCGAGCGCCACGGCGCGGGACGGGGAGACGAGCTCGACGACCTCGGGCTCGACGGCGGCCAGCCCGCCGCTTCGCGTCCTTGGTGTCGCACCACCCGACGGCGCGACGGGCGTCGCCGGCAGCACTCCCATCGAGATCGACCTGTCGGCGGCACCGGCGCGGGACAGCGCGCTGCCGACCATCTCGCCGCACGTGCCCGGCCGCTGGGACGTGAGCGGGACGACGCTCCGCTTCGTGCCGAGCGAGCCGTTCCTCCCGCTCACCGACGTCACGGTCACGGTCCCCGCCGGACCGCAGGGCCTGACCGGCGCCGACGGGGCCAGCCTCGCCGAGGCGGTCGTGACGCACTTCACCGTGCGCAACGGCTCGGTGCTGCGGCTCCAGGAGCTCCTCTCCCTGCTCGACTACTCGCCGCTCGCCTTCACGTCGGCAGCACCCGAGCCCGCCGCGTCCGACGAGCCAGCCCAGCGAGCGGCCCTCTTCGACCCGCCGCGCGGCCGCTTCGCGTGGCGCAACGCCGGCTGGCCGGTCCAGCTCCTGCGGCTGTGGCGCCCCGGGGCGGACAACGTGATGACCCGCGGGCTCGTCATGTCGTTCCAGGCCGACCACGGGCTCACGCCCAACGGCCAGCTGACGGAGGCGCTGTGGGCGAGCCTGCTCGGCGCCCTCGCCTCCGGTGACGTGAACACCGGGGGCTACAACTACGCCCTCGCGAACCAGCAGCCCCCCGAGACGCTCACCATCTGGCACGACGGCACCATCGTGCTGCGCAGCGCTGCCAACACGGGCATCCCCCAGTCCCCGACCGCGGACGGGACCTTCCCCGTCTACTCCCGGCTGCGCAGCCAGGTCATGACCGGGACCAACCCCGACGGCTCGCACTACGCCGATCCGGTGCAGTACGTCGCGTACTTCAACGGCGGCGACGCCGTGCACTACCTCCCGCGAGCCGAGTACGGAATCCCCCAGAGCCTCGGGTGCATCGAGCTCCCGCTCCAGGCCGCTGCCCAGGCCTGGCCCTACCTCGCGTACGGCACGCTCGTCACGGTCATCAACTGAGCGCGGCGCCGGCGCCCGCAGGGAGGCGAGCGGATCGAAGAAGTGCAACCATAGGTTGCGCGTTACCTCCCCGAACCGCTACCATCGGTTGCAGGTACGCCGCCCGGACGGTCGGCGGGAGAGGGGGACGCCATGCACGCCATCCGCCACCACGTGGGGGTGAACGCCCCGATCGGCGAGGTCTACGCGGCGTTCGCCAGCCGTGCCGGCCTGGCCGGCTGGTGGACGCGAGACGTCCGGGGCGAGGAGCACCCGGGCGGACGGCTCGCCTTCGGCTTCGGGGGCCCCGAGCCCGCCGCCGTCATGGAGGTCGCCGAGCTCGACCCGCCGTCGCTCGTGCGCTGGCGCTGCGTCGAGGGGCCAGACGAGTGGCGGGGCACCTCGCTCAGCTTCGAGCTGACGAACGACGGTGCCGAGACGGCGGTGCTGTTCACCCACGACGGCTGGCGCGACGCGGGGGTGTTCCTGCACCACTGCAGCACGAAGTGGGCGTACTTCCTCCTCGGCCTCAAGTCGGGCTTCGAGGGGGGCGCGGCGACCCCCTGGCCGGACGACGCGCCCGTGAGCCGCTGGGGCTGAGCGGTGGCCGCCGACTCGGGCGCGCTCGCGATCGAGCACGAGGTGGTGATCGAGGCGCCGATCGAGGTGGTGTGGCGCCTGGTCACCCGAGCCGACGGGCTCGAGCGGTGGCTGGCCGACAGAGTCGAGCTCGACGCCCGGCCCCAAGGGCGCGGCCGGTTCGTGTTCCTCGGCGACGACGAGGTCGCGAGGGTCGTCCCGGTCGTCGTGGAGGCAGTCGAGGCGCCGCGGCGCTTCGCCTTCCGGTGGAGCCGCCCCGAGGACGGCGAACCCCAACCGGGCAGCTCGCTCTCCGTCGAGCTCACCCTCGTCGCCGAGGGCCCGGAGCGGACGCGCGTGCGCGTCGTCGAGCACGGCCTCGAGTCGCTCGGCTGGTCGAGGGCGGACAAGGACCGCTACGTCGACGAGCACCGCAGCGGCTGGTCACGCCTGCTCGACCGCCTCGCCGGGCTGGCGCGCCGGCCCGGGGCGTGACGTGGCGCCGGACGACGACCTCTGGGCGGCCGTCGCCGACCCGTCGCGCCGGCGCGTCCTCGACCTCCTCGTGCGCGACGGCGAGGCGACGGCCAGTTCGCTCGCGGCCCGGCTGCCGCTCTCGCGCCAGGCGGTGAGCAAGCACCTCGGCGTCCTCGAGGCCGCCGGACTCCTCGAGCGCCGCCGCCACGGTCGCGAGGTCCGCTACCGCGTCGTCCCCGCGCAGCTCGACGCCGCGACGCGCGCGCTCGCCGAGCTCGCGACCGACTGGAGCGAGCGGCTCGCCGCCTTGAAGCGGCTCGCGGAAGCCCAGGGCGCCGCGGACGCGAACGCCTCGTGAGCCGCGACGGCGCCCCTCCCCCGGACGCCGCGCCCGAGCAGCCGCCTCCGCCAGCACCGCGCGCGCCGAGCGCCGGCGCGCGCCTACGACGACGCGCGGGAGCCCTCGCCGCCGACGGCCCCCGGCCGCGGCGCCTCCACGACGACGACGTCGAGCAGGCGCGGGCCGTGCACCCCCTCGACCCGTGCGAGCTCGATGTCGCTCGTCGCCGACGGACCGCTGATCCAGGTCTGGTGCGCGCCCGGCGAGCACCGGGCGATGGCGTCGGGCACCGAGGCGACGACGCTCGACGCCGCCACGACCACGACGTGCTGGTCGGGCAGCAGGCTGAGCGCACGCCGGCCCTGGGCGGGTCCGCCGTCGAGGACGATCGTCCCCGTCTCCGCGATCGCG
The DNA here is from genome assembly GCA_035294085.1 of Acidimicrobiales bacterium. NCBI lineage: Bacteria > Bacillati > Actinomycetota > Acidimicrobiia > Acidimicrobiales > Acidimicrobiales bacterium. Next base: position 6,015 of record DATGLP010000014.1, read on the forward strand.
ACGGCGCAACCGGTGAGCGCCGCGTCGACGCTCGCCAGCGCCTTGGCCTCGAGCGGCGGCTCGTCGACCTCGATCGCGACGCCGCGACCCTCGAGACCGGCGAGCCAGCCGGCCGGTGCGTCGGGCGGCACGACGACGCTCGTCGAGGAACGGCGCGAGATCGCGGCGGCGATCGCCCCGGGCAGGCCGGCCTCGTCGGTGCGCACGACGGTGGCGCCGTAGTCCTCGAGCCGGGCGACGAAGAGGTCCACGGTGCCCGGCGCGACCCCCTGCCCGGCGCGCCGGTAGCGGCGTTCGGGCGCCTCGGGCGCGAAGGGCGTCGTCGCGAGGGCCTCGCGCACCGAGGCGAGCACCGCCGCGCGCCCCGCCAGCGCTCGCGACGCCGCCGCGTGGACGGCGGGGCGCTGGCGGCGGCGCGCGCGCCGGGGCGCGCCGACCGGGTGGGGACCGACGTCGTCCGGACGCGTCGCGCGCCAGGAGGCGCGGAAGGGCTGCGGCGCGACGAGCGGCGCGTCGCGGGCATCGGTCCAGGCACGCAGCGGCCCCGGGAGCCGGCGCAGGAGGCCGGCGCGCCGGAGCATCCGGCTGGCGCGCCCGGCGAGCGCCTCGGCAGCCTCGAGACGGCGCGCGTCCTCGAGGACGAAGCCGAGGGCTCGCATCGCGCCCGCCTCGAGCGCCGAACGAGCGCCCGACTCGACGACCTCGGCGCGCAGGCGGACGAGGAGGCGGGGGATGTCGATCCGCACCGGGCAGACCTCGAGGCACGCACCGCACAGCGTCGAGGCGAAGGGGAGCGAGGCGGCGACCCGGTCGGTGGCGACGTGCTCGAGCTGGGGCGTGAGCACGGCGCCGATGGGACCAGGGTAGACCGAGCCGTAGGCGTGGCCGCCGACCCGCTCGTACACGGGGCAGACGTTCAGGCAGGCCGCGCAGCGGATGCAGCGCAGGACCTGCCGGCCGAGGCGGTCGGCGAGCGCGCGCGAGCGCCCGTTGTCGAGGAGGACGAGGTGGAACGCCCGGGGACCGTCGCCCGGGACGACCCCTCGCCAGACCGAGGTGTAGGGGTTCATGCGCTCGCCGGTGGCCGACCGGGCGAGCAGCTGGAGGAAGACCTCGAGGTCCGAGAAACGGGGGACGACCTTGTCGATGCCCACCACCGAGATGAGCGTCTCCGGCAGGGTGAGGCACATCCGCCCGTTGCCCTCGGACTCGACGACGACGAGCGAGCCCGACTCGGCGACGGCGAAGTTCGCTCCCGAGATCGCCACCCTCGCCGTCAGGAAGCGCTCCCGCAGGTGCGCCCGGGCGGCCGCCGCGAGCTCTGCCGGGCGGTCGGACAGGTCGGGGGGCGCGGGCACGCCGTGCCGGCCCATCTCGGCGAGGAAGGTGGCGCGGATCTCGGCACGGTTGCGGTGGATGGCGGGCACCACGATGTGGCTCGGGAGGTCGCCCGCGAGCTGCACGATGAGCTCGGCCAGGTCGGTCTCGTGGACCTCGATGCCTGCCGCCTCGAGCGCCGCGTTCGTGCCGATCTCGGCCGTCGTCATCGACTTCACCTTGACGACGCTGCGCTCGCCGGTCGCCTCGACGAGGGAGACGATCGCCCGGTTCGCCTCGTCGGCGTCTCGAGCGAAGGTGACGGTCCCGCCGGCGGCGACGACCTGCGCCTCGAGCTGCTCCAGGAGCTCGGGCAGGCGCGCCTGCGCCTCGTCCTTGATCGCCGCGGCGGCGTCGCGCAGCGCCTCGAAGTCCTCGAGCTCGCCCACCGCGGCGTCGCGGCGGGCGCGGATCGTCGCGGTGGCCCGCCCGAGGTTGCGCCGCAGCTGCGCGTCTCGCAGCGCCCGACGGGCGCCGTCGGGGAAGGCGGGCGCTGCCTCGAAGGAGGCGCTCACCGGCCGGCCCTCGTGCCGTCGCTGGCGAGGATCTCGGCGAGGTGCATCGTGCGCACCCCCGTCGCGAGCCGGGAGGCGACCCCGCCCAGGTGCATGAGGCAGGAGTTGTCCGCTGCGCAGACGACCTCGGCGCGCGTCTCGAGGATGCGGGCGAGCTTGTCCGCGCCCATCGCGACCGAGGTGTCGGGGTTCTTCACGGCGAAGGTGCCCCCGAAGCCGCAGCACTGGTCGCCCTCGGCGAGGTCGACGAGCTCGAGGCCGCGCACCGCCCGCAGCAGGCGCAGCGGCCGGTCGCCGAGGCGCAGCACCCGCAGGGAGTGGCAGGTGGCGTGGTAGGTGACGCGATGGGGGAAGCTGGCGCCGACGTCGACGACCCCGAGCACGTCGACGAGGAGCTCGCTCAGCTCGTGAACCCGGGGCGCGAGCGCCCGCGCGTCGCTCGCCAGGCGCGTGTCGCCCGCGTCCTCGGCGAGGTCGGCGTAGGCGTCGACGACGGTGCCGGCGCAGGAGGCCGAGGGAGCGACGACGGCGTCGAAGGGGGCGAAGGTCGCGACGAAGCGGCGGGCGAGGGCGAGCGCCTCGCGCCGGTAGCCGGAGTTGAGGTGCATCTGCCCGCAGCAGGTCTGGTCGAGCGGGAACACGACGCGCTGGCCGAGGCGCTCGAGGAGGCGCACGACGGCTCGGCCCGTCTCGGGGAACAGGGCGTCGTTGAGGCAGGTCACGAAGAGGGCGATCTCCACGTCGCGCCGGCCCGCCGCTCAGCAGGGACGCGCCACGGCGCGCTCGGCCCGAGCACCCTCGCGGCGCCACTCCCCGGCGCTCGCCGGCGCGCCCGCACGGGAGGCTTCCATCGCAGCGCTCCTTCGCGTCACCTCGACCGCCTCGCCGGCGGCGCCCGGACCGAGGTCCGAGGCCGGCGTCGGCGCGCCGAGCCTACCCCTCGCGCCCGGGCCGCCGACGGCGCGCCGGCGCTATGCTCGGCTCGCCTTGACAAGCGAGACCGCCGATCGAGCCCGGGCGGGAGAGTCCTCCAGCAGGCACCGAAGGAGCAATCCTCCCCGAATCTCTCAGGTCCCCCGACCGTCCGGGCGAGGCGACTCTGGAAAGCGGGCGCCGGGCGCCCCACCGAAGGTGCAAGCCGCGAGGCTCGCGGCGAAGCTCTCAGGTCCGATGACAGAGCGGGGAGAGACCACGTGAGGAGCCGGACGCGTCCGGCCTTGGAACGAGGAGTCTCCCCTGCCGCCTTCCACGACGAGTCACCGGTCCCCGCTGCCTTTCTCGCGCCGCCACATCGGCCCCTCGCCGGCCGAGCAGTCGAAGATGCTCGCCGCGCTCGGCTTCGGCTCGCTCGACGAGCTCGCCGCGGCCGCCGTCCCCCCGGCGATCCGTAGCGCGCGCCCGCTCGAGCTGCCGGCGCCCCTCGGCGAGCGCGAGGCCCTCGAGCGGCTGCGCGACCTCGCGACGCGCAACACCGTGCGCCGTTCGATGATCGGCCTCGGCTACCACGACACGGTGACGCCCGAGGTCATCCGCCGGGACGTCCTGGAGGGTCCGGGGTGGTTCAGCGCGTACACCCCCTACCAGCCCGAGATCAGCCAGGGGCGCCTCGAGGCGCTCCTCAACTTCCAGACGACGGTGGCCGACCTGAGCGGGCTGCCGGTCTCGAACGCGTCGCTGCTCGACGAGGCGAGCGCGGCAGCCGAGGCGATGCTCCTCATCCGCCGCGCGACGCGAGGCGCGTCGCGCCGCTTCCTCGTGGACGCCGACGCGCTGCCCCAGACGATCGCCGTCCTCGAGACGCGCGCCGCGCCGCTCGGGATCGAGCTCGAGGTCGTCGAGCCCTCGGCCCCCCTGCCAGCCGGAGAGTTCTTCGGACTCCTCCTGCAGTACCCCGGAGCGTCGGGGGCGCTGCGCGACCTCGCGCCGGTCGTGGCCGCCGCGCACGAGCGGGGTGCCCTCGTCGCCGTCGCGGCGGACCTGCTGGCGCTCACGCTGTGCCGCCCGCCCGGCGAGCTCGGTGCCGACGTGGCCCTCGGCAGCGCCCAGCGCTTCGGCGTCCCGATGGGCTACGGCGGACCGCACGCCGCCTACCTCGCGGTGCGCACCGGCCTCGAGCGCCAGCTGCCCGGGCGGCTCGTCGGCGTGAGCGTCGACGCCGCCGGCCGGCCCGCCCTGCGCCTCGCGCTGCAGGCCCGGGAGCAGCACATCCGGCGCGAGCGGGCGACGTCCAACATCTGCACCGCCCAGGTCCTGCTCGCCGTCGTCGCCGGCATGTACGCCGTCTACCACGGCCCCGAGGGCCTCGAGGCGATCGCGGCGCGTGTCCACGGGCTCGCCCGGCGCCTCGCCGAGGGGCTGCGCGCTGGCGGGATCCGCGTCGTCCACGAGGCGTTCTTCGACACCGTGCTGGCCGCCGTCCCCGGACGCGCTCGCGAGGTGGTGGCGCGCGCCCGCGAGCGGGGGATCCTGCTGCGCCTCGTCGACGACGACCACGTCGCCGTCGCCTGCGACGAGACGACGAGCGAGGCCGACCTCAAGGCGGTGTGGGAGGCCTTCGGCGTCCCGCCGGCGCCCGCGACGGACGGCGAGGGGGTGGACGCGATCCCCGCGACCCTCCGGCGCACGAGCGCGTTCCTCACCCACCCCGTCTTCCACGCCTACCGCTCCGAGACCGAGCTCCTGCGCTACCTCCGCCGCCTCGCCGATCGCGACTACGCCCTCGACCGGGGCATGATCCCGCTCGGCTCGTGCACGATGAAGCTGAACGCGGCCGCCGAGCTGGCGCCCGTGTCCTGGCGCGAGTTCGCCGACCTCCACCCGCTGTGCCCCCCCGAGGACGCAGCCGGCTACCGGCTGCTCGGCGCGCAGCTCGAGGCGGCCCTCGCCGAGATCACCGGCTACGACGCCGTCTCACTCCAGCCGAACGCCGGCAGCCAGGGAGAGCTCGCCGGCCTGCTCGCGATCCGTGCCTACCTCCGCTCGCGCGGCGAGGAGCGCCGCGACGTCTGCCTCGTCCCCGAGAGCGCCCACGGGACGAACGCGGCGAGCGCCGTGCTGGCGGGGATGCGCGTCGTCGCCGTCGCCTGCTCGGCCAACGGCGACGTCGACGTCGACGACCTCGAGGGCAAGGTCGCCGCCCACGCCGGCGAGCTCGCCGCGGTGATGCTCACCTACCCCTCGACGCACGGCGTCTTCGAGGAGGGGGTCTCCCGCATCTGCGAGCTCGTCCACGAGGCGGGCGGTCAGGTCTACATCGACGGCGCCAACCTGAACGCGCTCATCGGCCTCGTCCGGCCGGGCGAGATCGGCGGCGACGTGTCGCACCTCAACCTGCACAAGACCTTCTGCATCCCCCACGGCGGGGGTGGGCCCGGCGTCGGGCCGGTCGCGGCGCGCCGCCACCTCGCGCCCTTCCTGCCCACGCACCCGGCACATCCCGACCCCGGACGGCGCGAAGGGGTCGGGCCGGTCGCGGCCGCCCCCTACGGCTCGGCCGGGATCCTGCCGATCGCGTGGACGTACCTCGCCATGATGGGTGCCGACGGCCTCGCCGAGGCGACGAAGGTGGCCCTCCTCGCCGCCAACTACGTCGCGCGCCGCCTCGCCCCCTACTTCCCCGTCCTGTACACCGGGCGCGGCGGGCTCGTCGCCCACGAGTGCATCCTCGACCTGCGCCCGGCGACGAGGGCGAGCGGCGTGACCGCCGAGGACGTCGCCAAGCGCCTCATCGACTACGGCTTCCACGCCCCGACGCTCTCGTTCCCCGTCGCCGGCACCCTCATGGTCGAGCCGACCGAGAGCGAGAGCCTCGCCGAGCTCGACCGCTTCTGCGAGGCGATGATCGCCATCCGCGCCGAGATCGACCGCGTCGCGGCCGGCGAGTGGCCGAGGGAGGACAACCCCCTGCGCAACGCCCCCCACCCCGTCGAGGCGCTCGCCGCCAGCGACTGGACGCACCCCTACTCGCGCGAGGAGGCCGTCTTCCCCCTGCCGTCGCTCCGCACGAGGTCGTACTTCCCGCCCACCCGCCGCATCGACGCCGCCTACGGCGACCGCCACCTCGTGTGCGCCTGCCCGCCGGTCGCCGACCTCGCCGGCTAGGGCGATGGAGCGATCGAGCCCGCTCGAGGCCCTCCACGCCGAGCTCGGGGCGACCTTCACGCAGTTCGCGGGCTGGCGGATGCCGCTGCGCTACGGCAGCGAGACGGCCGAGCACCTCGCGGTGCGCGAGCGCGCCGGGCTGTTCGACCTCAGCCACATGGGCGAGCTGGCGGTGAGCGGCCCGGCGGCCGGCGCAGCGCTCGACCGGGCGCTCGTCTCGCGCCTGTCGGACCTGCGCGTCGGTCGGGCGCGCTACACGATGGCCTGCGACGAGCGCGGCGGGGTGATCGACGACCTCGTCGCGTACCGCACGGGCGAGGAGGCCTACCTCCTCGTCGTGAACGCCGCCAACACCTCGGCGGCGCTCGACGCCGTCGCCGCCCAGGTCCGCGGCCTCGACGCGCAGGTCGCCGACGTCTCCGGGCGCTTCGCGCTCGTCGCCATCCAGGGGCCGAGCGCGAGCGAGCTCCTCGCTCCGCGCTGCGATGCGGACCTCGGCGCCCTCCCCTCCTACGCCGCCACACAGGCGCTCGTCGCCGGGCACCCCGGCCTCGTGGCGCGCACCGGCTACACCGGCGAGGACGGCTTCGAGCTCTTCGTCGCGCCCGAGGACGCCCGGGCCGTCTTCGAGGCGCTGCTCGAGGCGGGCGCCCTGCCTGCCGGGCTCGCCGCCCGGGACACGCTGCGGCTCGAGGCGGGCATGCCGCTGTACGGCCACGAGCTCGACCGCGACCACACGCCCTTCGAGGCCGGTCTCGGCCGCGTCGTGCGCCTCGACAAGCCGGGGGACTTCGCCGGTCGTGCCGCCCTCGAGGTGGCCGCCGCCCGTCCGCCCGCCCGCCGGCTCGCCGGCCTCGCCTCCCTCGGCCGACGCGTCCTGCGCCAGGGCTGCCCGGTGGTCGAGCTCGCGCAGGGGCGGTCGGTCGGCACCGTGACGAGCGGCGCCTACTCGCCCACGCTGCGCCGGCCCATCGCGATGGCCTACGTCGAGGCGGATGCCCTCGACGCGGGTCTCCAGCTCGGGGTCGCGCTGCGCTCGGGCGTCGAGGCGGTCGAGGTCGTCCCCCTCCCCTTCTACCGCCGAGCACGCTAGGGCCCGACGCGCGAGCGGGGCGGTCCGGCGGCCGCTCCCCTCGCGACCGGCCGGTCGGGCGTCGCGAACCCGCCTGCTCGTCCCACGGCCGCGAGCCGCCGGCGTCGAGGTGGCGAGGAGGCGGCTCGCTCGTCGCCGACCTCGCCGCCGCCGACCTCACCGACCGCCCGGTCCGCCCCCTCGGCGGACCGAGCGGTCGGCACGCCTCAGCGCGGGATCCCCGCGAGGACGACCGACACCGTGTGGCTCGTGCCGCCGGTGTCGACGTAGCTCACCTGGATCGTCTGGCCCGGCCGGTGCGCCTCGACCTGGCGGACGAGTGCGTTCCAGGTGGGCGTCTGGTGGCCGTCGATGGCCGTGATGACGTCCCCCTCGCTCAGGCCGGCGCGCTCGGCGGGACCGCCTTGGATCACCGGGCCGATGGTGACCCCCGAGACGCTCGGCTGGGTCCCCGTGCCGGTCCCGCCGAAGCCGAAGCCGAAGCCGAAGCCGAAGCCGCCGTAGCTCGGCTGCTCGGTGATGCCGAGGAAGGGGGACTCCCCGATGATCACGCCGTTGCCGGCCTGCCCGCGCTCGATCTGGTGGACGTCGGCGGCGGCCTGGTTGATCGGGATCGCGAAGCCGATCGAGGCGCCGGTCCCGTCCGCCGACGCGGCCGCGGTGTCCATCCCGATGACCTGGCCGCGCAGGTTGACGAGGGGACCACCGGAGTCACCCGGCGAGATCGGCGCCGAGGTCTGGATCAGGTTGTGCAGCGTCTCGGGGTTGCCGCCCCCGGCGTCGCTCGCGCTGATCGTCCGACCGACGGCGGAGACGATCCCGCTCACGACCGACGGCGAGCCGCCGAGCCCGAGGGCGTTGCCGATGGCGACCACGGGGTCGCCGACCGCGACGGTCGAGGAGTCCCCGAGCGACACGGTCGGCAGGCCCGAGGCCCCCTCGAGCTGCAGGAGGGCGATGTCGTGCACCGGGTCCACGCCGAGGACGCGCGCCGCGTAGGTGCGCGACCCGCCGACGCTCACCCGGATGCTCGTCGCGTCCTCGACGACGTGGTTGTTCGTCAGCACCTCGCCGCTCGGCGTGAGGATCATCCCGGTCCCCTCGGCCGGCGACGGCGGCGAGCCGACCTCGGTCGCGATCGTCGTCGAGATGTCGACCACGGCCGGCTTGACGAGGGCGGCCACCCGGGCGACCGAGCCGGGCGCGCTGAGCGGCGCCGTCGGCGTCGACGGGAGCGACGACCTCGCCGGCGCGAGCGAGGCCGAGCCGCCGAAGGCGGCGCCGAGGCCGGCGCCGAGGCCGCCGGCCACGAGGGTGGCGGCGGCGACGGCCGCGGCGACGAGGGCCCGCCTGCGGCGCGGCGGCACCGGCGGTGCGCCGGACGCGGGCGACCATGCGCCGGGGGGAGGCGGCGGCTGGTCGCCCGCGAACAGCGCGGCGCCCTCGGGCAGGAAGCCGTAGGGGGGGGCGGCCTCCTGCCCGGTCGGCGCGGCCTGGACCTCCGTCGTCGGCTCGTCGAGCGGCGCCGCCTCGGCCGCGGTGGCCGGAGCCTCGGCCGGCTCGCTCGCCTCGGGGGGCACCTCGTCGTGGCTCTCGTTCATCGCACGTCCTCCGTCGTCGGGACCGCACGCCCGTCGTGTCGCCGTGCGGTCCTCCTCCTCCGCACCAGCATTCCGGGGCGATCTCCGACCGAGCTTTGGCTTCGCTGAGAACTTCCTGTGGGAAGTGCGCAGCCGCCGCTGCTCGCCACGGTAGCGGTGCCGGCCGGCGAACCCGCCGTCCGCCGGCCGGCAGCTGCCGCTAGGGCGTCGACGACAGCCCGACGACGGGCGCCGGGAGGGCAACGTGCACGGGAGACCCGAAGAAGCGGGCGTCGCCGAAGTTGAAGACGTTGCCCCGCGAGCTCACGAGCCAGTAGCCGAGGCCGTCGACGGTCGGCTCGAAGCCGACGACCGGGGCGGGCAGGCGGACCCTCGCCTTCGAGCCGTAGAAGGCGGCGTCGCCGAAGTTGAAGACGTTGCCGCGCGAGCTCACGAGCCAGTAGCCGCGGCCGTCGGGCGTCGAGCCCATCGCGACGATCGGGCGCACCCGCGGGTTCACCGACACGGTGCTCGTCGCCGCAAGGGCGCTCCCGAAGGCGTAGACGGTCCCGGAGCGGGTCACGAGCCAGTAGCCCTTGCCGTCCGGCGTCGGGGCGAAGGCGGCGACGGGCTCGCTGAGGTGGTCGTGGACCGCGGAGCCGTAGAAGGCGGCGTCGCCGAAGTTCCAGACGTTGCCGCCCGCGCTCACCAGCCAGTAGCCCTTGGCGTCAGGGGTCGGGGCGAAGGCCACGACCGGGTGCGGCAGGCGGCGCAGGCCCGCGACCGAGCCGTAGAAGGCGGCGTCGCCGAAGTTGAAGACGTTGCCGCGCGAGCTCACGAGCCAGTAGCCGTGGCCGTCAGGGGTCGTCGCCACCGCCACGATCGGACGGATCCCGACGTTGACCGTGAGGTTCGAGGTCGCCGAGGCGTCCCCGTAGGCGAAGACCGTCCCCGATCTCGTGGCGATCAGGTAGCCGTTCGCCGGCGAGAAGACGACGTCGATCACGAGCCGGGCGCTCGCGGCGGGACCCACGCCGTTCGAGGCGAACACGGTGATCGGGTACGAGCCGACCGTCCCGCTCGCCGGCGCACCGCTGATCGTGGCGCCGCCCGCGCCCGTGGCGCTGAAGCGCAGCCCTGCCGGGAGCAGCCCGACCTCCGAGAGCACCGGCGTGGGCTGCCCGGTCGCCGAGAGCGAGACCGTCGAGGACACGCCGACGAGGAAGGTGGCGCTCGGCTTCACCGCGAGCTGCGGCGCGACGCCGCCGTCGTAGAGCTCCGCGCTCGCCGTCGGCCCGCCGCTCGAGGCACCGCCGGCGACGAGGACGAAGCCGTCGGCGAACGCCGCGATCCCCGCGCCGGACCGCGCGGTCGCCATCGAGCCGGTCGGCGAGAAGGTGCCGGTCGACGGGTCGTAGAGCTCGGCGGTCGCGAGCGGGGTGCCGAGGGTCGTCTCGCCGCCGGCGACGAGGACGTCGCCGTCGGGCAAGAGCGCGGCCGAGGCCGAGGCGCGCGCCGTGCCGAGCGAGCCGGTCGCCGAGAAGCTCCCCGTCGAGGGGTCGTAGAGCTCCGCAGAGGCGAGCGCGGCGCCGAGGGCGCTCGCCCCGCCGGCGACGAGGACGTCGCCGTCGGGCAGCGGGCTCGCCACCGCGTCGGTCCTCGCGGTCGCCATCGAGCCGGTCGGCGAGAACGTGCCGGTCGACGGGTCGTAGAGCTCGGCGGTCGCGAGCGCGCCGGTCGTAGCGCCCGATCCGCCGGCGACGAGGACGTCGCCGTTCCCGAGCACCGTGGCGGTCGCCGAGGCCCGCGCGCTCGCCATCGAGCCGGTCGGGCTGAAGGTGTTCGTCGCCGGGTCGTACAGCTCGGTTGACGCCGTCGGCGCGCCGGCGAGCGTCGTGTCGCCGCCGGCGACGAGGACGTCGCCGTTCGGCAGGAGCGTGGCCGTCGCGTCGTAGCGAGGCGTGGCGAGCGAGCCCGCCGGCGAGAACGTGCCGGTCGAGGGATCGTAGAGCTCGGCCGTCCCCGTCACGCTCTGCGTCGTGCCGCTCGTCGTGATGCCGCCGCAGATGAGGACCTTCCCACTCGGCAGGAGGGTGGCCGTCGCGTCGTAGCGGGGCGTCGCGAGCGAGCCCGTCGGCGAGAACGTGCCGGTCGTCTCGCTGTAGACCTCGGCGGCGGCGAGCGCCTGGCCGGAGGCGCTCTCGCCGCCCGCCACGAGCACCGACCCGTTGTCGAGGAGCGTCGTCGTCGCGCCGGTCAGCGCCGTCGGCAGCGACCCCGTCGTCGAGAAGGTCCCGAGCGTGGCCGCCGCGGCTGGCGCCTCGGCGAGCAGCCCGGCCGATCCCGCGAGGAGCCCCACGAGCGAGCACGCGGCGAGGGCGCGCGCCCACGGGGGGCGCCGGCGCGGGCCGAGCCCGCGCGGCTCCGGCGAACGTCGTCCACTTCGCTCAGGCATGCGCACCACCACCTCGTCGCTATCACACTTCGCTAACGGACGGCACGGCATCTCCTAACAATTTGCAAGGCCGTGCCATTAGCACCCTACGGGGCGGCTGCCGGCGATGCAACGCGCCCCGGGTGCCCGCACCGCCCGCCCAGGCGCCGCCGAGCGCCCCGCCTGCCCGGCGGGTGTGCCGGTAGGGTGGCGGCCGTGGCGGGGCCGATCGCGCTCGTCGGCAGCGGCGAGTTCCTCGAGGCGATGCGCGCCGTCGACGAGCAGCTGCTCGCCGGCCGGCGCCGCGTCGTCGCCGTCCTCGCGACGGCGGCAGCCGAGGAGGGGCCGGCGCGCGTCGCCTACTGGTTCGACCTCGCTCGCGCCCACTACGCCGAGCTCGAGGCCGAGGTGCTCGCGCTCCCCGTGCTCGAGCGGGCCGACGCCGAGCGCGCCGATCTCGCGTCGCTCCTGCACGGTGCCGGCCTCGTCTACCTCTCCGGCGGCAACCCCGGCTACCTCGCCGCGACGCTGCGCTCGAGCGCGTGCTGGGAGGCGATCTGCGCTGCCCACCGCGCTGGGGCGGCGCTCGCCGGCTGCTCGGCCGGGGCCATGGCGCTCGGTGCCGTCGCGCCCGACGTGCGCCGGGCCAGCCGCGTCGAGCCCGGGCTCGGGCTGCTCCCGACGCTCGCGGTCGTGCCCCACTTCGACCACCCGTCCGGCTTCGCCGAGCGCCTCCTCGGGCGCGTCCGGGCGGCGAGCGGGCCCGAGGTGCACGTCGTCGGCATCGAGGAGGAGACCGCCCTCGTCGGCGGCCCGCACCGCTTCGCCGTCGCCGGGCGCGGCGCGGCGTGGGTGATCGGGCCCGGCGCTGCTCGCCGCCGCTACGGACGAGGCGAGCTCCTCGAGATCGGCGGCCGCCTCGAGGAGGGTGCGCTGGCCTGAGCGCCGCGACCGGGGAGCGGCCCGCCGGCGTCGAGCCGCGCGCCTCGCGCGACCTGGGCCGGGACCACGGCCCGGTCGTGGAGCGCCCCACGAACCCCGATCCCGCCCCGCCCCCGACCCTGGCGCACGCCCGCACACGGCGGGATCGCCGGCGAGGCCGAACCCGAGGCCCTCGCGAGGAGCCGCTCGCAGGACGGGCCGAGATCCCCCCGAGCGACGGCCTGCGGGCTGCGACGACGACCGCGCGCCGCGCGGCGGGATCGTCGAGCGTCGGTCCGTGCCGCGCGGTGGCGTCGACGCGCCACGACGCAGTGCCGCTGCGACGCCGCAACCGCCGCCTCCCCGGGACCGTCAGGCCCCGGGGAGGCGAGCCAGCGACCCGCCTGTCGCCACCCAGCCGGGGCACCGGGGGAAGGCGCCGGCTCCCTCGACTCGCCGCGACCCGGCCGTCGCGCTCGCCCGGCCGGGCCGCGCCCGGCGAGCACGGGCCGGCGCCGTGCGGCCGGTCCCCCTCCCTCGGCGCCGGCTCAGGCGCGTGCGACCCGGGCGCGCTGCGCGGCGGTCGGGAGGGAGACGGCCGAGGCGAGGCGCAGGCGGGCGAGGAGCGCGATGACGAGGTAGGAGACATCGAGCTGGTACGGCTCGAGGCCGTGGCGCGCCGAGCGGGGGAACGCGTGGTGGTTGTTGTGCCACCCCTCGCCGAAGGTGAGGAGGGCGACGAGGAGGTTGTTGCGGCTGCGGTCGCCGACGTCGTAGGCACGCCGGCCGAAGGTGTGGCACACGGAGTTCACGGCGAAGGTGGCGTGCTCGAAGGCGAAGATGCGCACGAGCCCCGCCCACACGAGCGCCTCGACGCCCCGGGCGACGCTCCCGGTGGCCGCGAGGCCGATGAGGAAGGGGGCGCCGACCGAGAGCGCCACCCACAGGAGGTAGCAGCGGTCGACGACGCGAAGGGCGCGGTCCTCGAACAGGTCGCGCCCGTACTCGAGCCCGCGCTCCATCCCCTTCGTCGAGAAGAGCCAGCCGACGTGGGCGTGCGCCAGCCCGCGCACCGCCGCGAGCACCCCCTCGCCCTGCGGCCGCGGCGAGTGGGGGTCGCCCGGCTCGTCGGAGCGGGCGTGGTGCTTGCGGTGGTCCGTCGCCCACTGCGTGAGCGGCCCCTGCAGCGTCATCGCGCCGAGCACGGCGAGCGCGACGCGCACCGGCTGGACCGCCCGGAACGAGCGGTGGGTGAACAGGCGGTGGTAGCCGACGGTGATGCCGAGGCCCGTGGCCACGTAGAACGCGAGGAAGAGGGCGAGGTCGAGCGGGCGGAAGGCGACGCCCCAGGCGAGCCCGGCGGCCGACACGACGCCGAGCGGCGGGACCACGACGGCGACGAGGGTGACGGCCTGGCTCACCCGGGACGTGCGCGAACGCACCGTGGCGATCGGGGCCGCGAGCGCCGCTGCCGCCTCGCCGGGCCGGGTCTCGGCGGCGCACTCGATCACGGGGCCATCCTCGCACGCCTCGCAGGGACCCGGCCTATCCTGCGCCCGTGCGCCTGGAGATCGAGCCGGTCGCCCCCGCGACGGTGCGCGCGCTGCGCCGGGACCTGCTGTACCCGGACGCGCCGGGCGACGGGATCGACTACCCGGGGGACGGCGCGCCCGGGAGCGTCGCGCTCGCCGCCTTCGAGGGGGAGGCCCGCCGCCTCGTGGGCACGGCCACCGTCCTCGTCGAGGCGCCACCCCGCCCCCTCGGCGGCCGCGTCTCGCCGGCGTGGCGGCTGCGCGGGGTCGCGACCGTCCCCGACCGACGCAACGAGGGCATCGGCACCCGCCTCGTGGTCGCGGCGCTCGAGCACGTCGCGGCCGCGGGCGGCGGCCTCGTGTGGTGCAACGCGCGCCTCGCCGCGCGCGCCGTCTACGAGCGCCTCGGCTTCAGCGCCGACGGGGAGGCGTTCGAGCTGCCCGGGGTCGGCCCGCACCTCGTCATGTGGCGGTCGGTCGCGCCGCTCGGCGGCTGAGCCTCAGGTCGAGGCGCCGGGGCCCTCGGGGGTGAGCGGCTCGTACTCCGCCTCGTACTGGCGGAGCTGCTCGACCAGGTCGCCCGCCCGGCGCTCGTCGCCCGGGGCGGCCCGCCCGACCCGGCTGGCGTAGGCGATCCGCCCGAGCTCGTTCAGCAGCCCCTCGGCGCGCCGGCGCGCGGCGAGGGCGTCGAGCTTGGCCTGGCCCGCCTTGCCGGCCTCCTGCGCCTTCTCGGCGAGCTGGGTCGCCTGCGCCTTCACCTTGTCCATCAAGCCCATGCGGCACCTCCCGTGCTAGGCCCCGAGGAGCTCGCGCCACGCAGCAAGCTTCGCGCGTGCCGTCTCGGGGGTGAGCGCCAGGCTCTCCTCGGGCACGCTCGCGGCGAGCTCGCGGCGTCGCCCGTAGTCGTGGGCGACGCCGGCGAAGGCCGCCCGCCGGTGCTCGACGAGGTCGCTCGGCGCGTCCGAGAGGAAGCCGAAGAGCTCCGCGGCGAGCTCGAGGTCGGCGAGGACCGGCGCTCTCCCGGCGCGCGCCGCGCGCCGCATCGCGATGGCGACGATCCCGGCGACCACGTCCTCCCGGTGCTCGCCCGGCTCGAGCACGAGGCGGTCCTCGAGCCGCCGGGCGAGGCGAAGCGCGTAGCCCTGGTCGGGGCCGGGGACGCCGCCGCCCCGGCGCCAGGGGGGCCTGGCCGGGAGCACCTCGGCCGGCCGGTGGAAGGTCCACGGCCGCGGCGGCGCGAGCCGGGTCGTCGGGCGGACCTCGTCCTCGACGAGGATCGGGGCGAACTTCGGCTGGGTCATCGGCGGCCTCGTGTGCTCGGCGCGCCCGAGGCTAGCCGACCGCCTCGCCGACGCGCCGCCCGCGCTCGCTCGCCCGCAGCAGGCCGAAGACGAAGGCGTCGACGAGCGCCTGGAAGGACGACTCGATGACGTTCTCGGACACGCCGATGGTCGACCAGGTCCCCTCCGCGTCCGCCGTGTCGATGAGGACGCGCGTCGTCGCGGCGGTCCCCTTGCCGGTGTCGAGGACGCGCACCCGGTAGTCGGTGAGGTGCAGCGCCCCGAGCGCGGGGAAGTGCGCCCCGAGCGCCTGGCGCAGCGCCGCGTCGAGGGCGTTCACCGGGCCGTTGCCCTCGGCCGTGGCGACGACGCGCTCGTCGCCGACGTGGACCTTGACGGTCGCCTCGGTCGTGAGCTCGCCCGGGCTCGACCACGGGTGGACGAGGCGCTCGCCGCCTGGCTCCTCGTCGGGCGCCGCCCGCCAGTCCGAGATCACCCGGAACGACTCGATCGTGAAGAAGCGCCCGGGCGGCTCCCCGCCCGCCGCCGCGCGCATCAGCAGCTCGAGGGAGCCGTCGGCGACCTCGAAGTGGTAGCCGGCGTGCTCGAGCCGCTTCAAGGTGTCGAGGACGCGCGCGAGCGCGTCGTCGCCGAGGCGGATCCCGAGCTCGGCGGCCTTGAGGGCGAGCGTCGAGCGACCGGCGAGCTCGCTCACCACCACGCGCCGGCCGTTGCCGACGATCGCCGGGTCGACGTGCTCGTAGGCGTCCGAGCGGCGCACGATGGCGCTCGTGTGCAGCCCGGCCTTGTGGGCGAAGGCCGCCGTGCCGACGTAGGGGCGCTGGGGGTCGAGCGGGAGGTTGACCACCTCGGCGACGTGACGAGCGACGGGCGTGACGAGCTCGAGGCGCTCGCGCGGGATCGTCTCGACGCCCATCTTCACGGTGAGGTTCGGGATGGTGGCGCACAGGTCCGCGTTGCCGGCGCGCTCGCCGTAGCCGTTGATGCAGCCCTGCACCTGGGTGGCGCCCTGGCGCACCGCGGCGAGGCTGTTCGCCACGGCGCAGCCGGCGTCGTTGTGGAAGTGGACCCCGAGCGTGGCGGACGTCTCCCGGCGCACGGCCGCGACGATGGCCTCGACGTCGTGCGGGAGCGTGCCGCCGTTCGTGTCGCACAGCACGAGCGCCTCGGCGCCCGCGGACTCGGCGGCGGCGAGCACCCGCAGCGCGAAGTCGCGGTCGCGGCGGAAGCCGTCGAAGAAGTGCTCCGCGTCGAGGAAGACCCGCAGCCCGCTCGCCACGAGGAAGGCGACCGAGTCGGCCACCATCGCTACGCCCTCCTCGAGGCTCGTGCGCAGCGCCTCGCGCACGTGCAGGTCGGAGGACTTCGCCACGATGCAGACCACCTCGGTGCCGGCCGCCACGAGCTGGCGCAGCGTGGCGTCCTCGCCGGCGCGCACCCCGGCGCGGCGCGTCGAGCCGAAGGCGACGAGGGTCGCCCGCTCGAGGCGCAGCTCGCTCGGCACGCGCCGGAAGAACTCCTCGTCCTTCGGGTTCGCGCCCGGCCAGCCGCCCTCGATGTAGGCGACGCCGAGGTGGTCGAGCTGGCGGGCGACGCGCAGCTTGTCCTCGACGCTGAGCGACATGCCCTCCTGCTGGGAGCCGTCGCGAAGCGTCGTGTCGTAGACGTCGACCGACGCCGGCAGCGTCGGCAGGTCGAAGGCGGCGTGACCGCCCGGCACCGCAGCCCTAGCCGACACGCTCGAGCCAGTCCTTGTACTCGTCGACCTCGCCGCGCACCGTCGCGAAGAAGCGCTCCTGCAGGAGGCGCGTCAGCGGCCCGGGCGCCCCCGCGCCAAGGCGCCGGTCGTCGACCGAGGCGATCGGGCACAGCTCGGCTGCCGTCCCGGTGAGGAACGCCTCGTCCGCGAGGTACAGGTCGGCGCGCCGCAGCAGCGCCTCGCGCACCTCGATGCCGAGGTCGCGGGCGATCGTCGTCACCGTCGCCGCGGTGATGCCCTCGAGGGCGGCGACCGCCGCGGCCGGCGGGGTGAGGAGGACGCCGTCTCGCACGAGGAAGAGGTTCTCGCCGGTCCCCTCGGCGAGGTAGCCGTCGGTGGTGAGCAGCACCGCCTCGTCGTAGCCGGCGCGCAGCGCCTCGACCTTCGCCAGGGAGGAGTTGATGTACATCCCCGTCGCCTTCGCCGCCGTCGGCAGGGCGCGCGGGTCGTGGCGAGCCCACGAGCTCACCTTGAGGCGGATGCCGTGGGCGATCCCCTCCTCGCCGAGGTAGGCGCCCCACGGCCACACCGCGACGGCGGCGTGCACCTCGCACGGCAGGGGGTTGAGCCCCATCTCGCCGTAGCCGAGGTAGACGATCGGGCGGATGTAGCAGCTCGCGAGGCCGCTGGCGAGAACCGTCTCGCGCACCGCCGCGCACAGCTCCTCCTCGCTGAAGGGGAGCTCGATGGCGAGCAGGTGCGCGGAGCGCGCGAGGCGGGCGACGTGGTCGCGAAGTCGGAAGATCGCGGGGCCGGCGGCCGTCTCGTAGGCGCGGATCCCCTCGAACACCGCCGTGCCGTAGTGGAGGCTGTGGGTGAGCACGTGCACCTTCGCCTCCTCCCAGGCGACGAGCTCGCCGTCCATCCAGATCTTCGGGGTCGGGGTGATCGGCATCACAACCTCCCTGCGACGGCGTCGCCGATCTCGCTCGTCGTCCTCGCCGGCGCGGCGGCGAGGGAGCCCTGGGTCTCGAGCACGGCGCGCTCGATGCGCCGGGCCGCCTCCGCCTCGCCGAGGTGCTCGAGCATCATCGCGGCCGAGCGGATGGCGGCGAGGGGGTTCGCGAGGTTCTTCCCGGCGATGTCGTGGGCCGCGCCGTGCACCGGCTCGAAGATCGACGGCCCGGTACGCGCCGGGTTGAGGTTCGCCGACGCGGCGAGGCCGATGCCCCCCGTGACCGCCGCGGCGAGGTCCGTGAGGATGTCCCCGAAGAGGTTGTCGGTGACGACGACGTCGTAGCGGCTCGCGTCCTCCACGAGGTAGATGCAGGCCGCGTCGACGTGCTGGTAGGAGGTGCGGACGGACGGGTGCTCCCGGCCCACGTCCTCGAAGGTCCGCTGCCACAGGTCGCCCGCGAAGGTGAGGACGTTCGTCTTGTGCACGAGCGTGAGCGAGGTCCGCGGCCGGCGGGCGGCGAGCTCGTAGGCGAAGCGGACGCAGCGCTCGACGCCGAAGCGCGTGTTCACCGAGCCCTGGGTGGCCACCTCCTCCGGCGTCCCCCGGCGCAGCTGCCCGCCCTCGCCGACGTAGGGGCCCTCGGTGTTCTCCCGCACCACGACGAAGTCGGCCTCCGGCGCGAGCGAGCCCGGCACGCCGTTGAACGGGCGGAGGTTGACGTAGCAGTCGAGGGCGAAGCGCAGCGCGAGGAGCAGGCCGCGCTCGAGCACCCCGGAGGGCACCGCGCTCGAGCCGATCGGCGGCCCGATGGCGCCGAGCAGGATGGCGTCCGCGCCCCGCAGCTCCTCGAGCACCGACGCCGGCAGCACGTCGCCGGTGCGCACGTAGCGGTCGGCACCGAGGTCGTACTCGGTGGTGTCGAGCTTCACCCCGGCGGCGGCGACGACCTTCAGCGCCTCGGCGAGGACCTCGGGACCGATCCCGTCCCCGCCGATCACCGCCACCTTGTAGCTCGCCACCTCGCACCTTCCTCTCGTCGCCCGTCCGCCGCCCGCGCACGGCGGCGGCCGGAGCGGCTCCCTCGGGAAACAAAAAGACCGCCCACTTCGTGGACGGCCGACGACGCGCACCCGACGGGGCGCGTCTTCAGGGAATGGCTACGGTCGCTGCGGCGGGCATCTGCCCGTAAGTCTTGCCAGCAGCGCCGCCCCCGTCAACTCTGGCCGCGAGGCGACCTTGTCCGCCGGGCGCAGCGGCACCATGATGGGCACGGTGCCCGGCTCCACCAAGCGACGCGACCTGCGAGCCTCCGACGCCGACCGGGACGCGGCCGTCGACGAGCTGCGCCGGCACGCGAGCGTCGGCCGCCTCACGATCGACGAGCTCGACGAGCGCATCGGACGCGCGCTGCGGTCGAAGACCCTCGGCGAGCTCGAGGACCTGCTCGCCGACCTGCCCGTCGAGCCACCCGAGCCGGTCGTCCCGAGGCCCCAGCCCCTCTGGACGCGGCCCGCCGTGCGCGCCGCGGCGCTGCGCCTCGGGGCCCTCGACCTCTTCTGCGTCCTGGCCTGGGCGCTGAGCGGGCACCCCGTCCAGTTCTGGCCGGCGTGGGTCATCCTCTTCAGCGTCTGGCGTCTCGGGCGCACGAGCCGGAACGAGGCGCGCCGCGAGGAGGCCGAGCGACGCCGGGCGCTCGCCACCGCCCCGCCGCGGCGGCGCATCGGCCCACCCTAGGGCCGTCCCGCGGGCGCGCCCCCAGCCGCTACCCTCAGACAGGTGAGCGAGATCCACCTGAGCGCCGAGACCTACGCCCGCCTCGCCGCCGAGCTCGAGGAGCTGACGACGCGCGGGCGCGTCGAGATCGCCCGCCAGATCGAGGCGGCGCGGGCGCTCGGCGACCTGTCGGAGAACGGCGACTACCACGCCGCCAAGGACGCCCAGGGCCGGATGGAGGCCCGCATCCGCCAGCTCCAGGCGACGCTCGAGCGCGCCGTCATCGTCGAGCCCGGCGCGAGCGGCGGCGAGGTCGTGGCCGGCGCCGTCGTCTCGCTGCGCTACGAGGGCGAGGAGGAGCCCGAGCGCTACCTCGTCGGCTCCATCGAGGAGCGCCGCGACGACGTCGCGGTCATCTCCACCGGCTCGCCCCTCGGACAGGCCCTCCTCGGCCGGCGCGCCGGGGAGTCGGTCGAGTTCCAGGCGCCGACCGGCACGCAGCGGGTCGAGATCGTGTCGGTCGACTGAGCCGGCGCGGGGACGAGGACGGAGGCCGAGGTGGCGACGGGTCGCACGCTGGCGGACAAGGTCTGGGACGCGCACGTCGTGCGTGCCGGCGAGGGACCCGCGGAGCCGGACCTGCTCTACATCGACCTCCACCTCGTGCACGAGGTGACCTCGCCGCAGGCCTTCGAGGGGCTGCGCCTGGCCGGCCGCCGCGTCAGGCGGCCCGAGCTCACCGTGGCGACCGCCGACCACAACGTGCCCACCACCGAGCTCGACGAGCCGGTCGCCGATCCGGTGTCGCGTCGCCAGCTCGAGGCGCTCCGGGCCAACTGCGACGAGTTCGGCGTCACGCTCTTCCCGAGAGGGCACGCCAACCAGGGGATCGTGCACGTCATCGGTCCCGAGCTCGGGCTCACGCTCCCGGGAACGACGATCGTGTGCGGCGACAGCCACACCTCGACGCACGGCGCCTTCGGCGCCCTCGCCTTCGGCATCGGGACCTCCGAGGTCGAGCACGTGCTCGCCACCCAGACGCTGCCCCAGCTGCGGCCGAGGACGATGGCGGTCGAGGTGGTCGGCGAGCTGCCCGCGCAGGTCACGGCGAAGGACCTGGCGCTCGCCGTCGTGGGGCGCCTCGGCACCGGCGGCGGCATCGGGCACGTCATCGAGTACCGCGGACCCGCGGTCGCGGCGCTCTCGATGGAGGGGCGGATGACGCTGTGCAACATGTCCATCGAGGGCGGCGCGCGCGCCGGCATGGTCGCCCCCGACGACACCACCTTCGCCTACCTCGAGGGACGTCCGTACGCGCCGCGGGGCGCGGAGCTCGAGCGCGCCGTCGAGGCCTGGCGGGCGCTGCGCACCGACGAGGACGCGCGCTTCGACACGCTCGTGCGCGTCGAGGTCGGCGGGCTGCGTCCGCAGGTCACCTGGGGGACGAACCCGGCGCAGGTGGTGGCGATCGACGGGGCCGTGCCGAGCCCCGACGACTTCGAGGAGCCGGCGGAGCGGGAGAGCGCCGAGCGCGCTCTGCGCTACATGGGCCTCGAGCCCGGCACGCGGATCGCCGAGATCCCCGTCGACACGGTGTTCATCGGGTCGTGCACGAACTCGCGCCTCGAGGACCTCCGCCTCGCGGCGAGCGTGCTCGAGGGCCGCAGGGTCCACGAGCGGGTCCGCGCCCTCGTGGTGCCCGGGTCGCGGCGGGTGCGCGAGCAGGCCGAGGCCGAGGGGCTCGACCGGGTCT
This sequence comes from Acidimicrobiales bacterium, assembly GCA_035294085.1. Taxonomy (NCBI): domain Bacteria; kingdom Bacillati; phylum Actinomycetota; class Acidimicrobiia; order Acidimicrobiales; species Acidimicrobiales bacterium. The sequence goes on from DATGLP010000014.1 coordinate 26,992, forward strand.
TCCGCGCCGCGGGGCTCGAGTGGCGCCAGCCCGGCTGCTCGATGTGCCTCGGCATGAACCCCGACCGGCTCTCGCCCGGCGAGCGCTGCGCGTCGACCTCGAACCGCAACTTCGAGGGCCGCCAGGGGCGGGGCGGGCGGACCCACCTCGTCTCCCCGGCGGTCGCCGCGGCGACGGCGGTGGCGGGGCACTTCGCCACACCCGACGAGCTCGACTGAGGGCGCGAGGAGGCCTCGACGATGGAGCCCGTGCGCATCGTGAGCGGGAGGGCGGCACCCCTCGACCGCGCCGACGTCGACACCGACCAGATCATCCCGAGCGAGTGGCTGAAGCGGATCGAGCGGACCGGCTTCGGCGCCGGGCTGTTCGCGCAGTGGCGCGACGAGCCGGGCTTCGTCCTCAACCGCCCCGAGTACCAGGGCGCGAGGATCCTCGTCGCGGGGCCGAACTTCGGCACCGGCTCGTCGCGCGAGCACGCCGTGTGGGCCCTCGTCGACTACGGCTTCCGGGCGGTCGTCAGCCCGCGCATCGCGGACATCCTGCGGAACAACGCCACCCGCTCGGGGCTCGTGCCCGCCGAGGTGAGCGCCGAGGCGGGACGGGCGATCCTCGACGCCGTCGAGCGGGACCCCAGCCTCGAGGTGACCGTCGACGTGGACCGGCGCGTCGTCGAGATCGCCGCCCTCGGCTTCTCGGCGCCCTTCCGCCTCGACGACGTGGCGCGCCGGCGCCTGCTCGAGGGGCTCGACGACATCGGCGCCACCCTCGAGCACGGCGGGGAGATCGACGCCTACGAGGCGCGCCGGGAACGCTGGCGCCTCCCGAGCCTGGCGAGCTGAGCGACCCGAGCGCTCAGCGCCGCGGGCCTGCCGCGGCCAGGCGTCGACGAGCGTTGACGGCGGAGACGACCGCCTGCACGCTCGCCGTGGAGATGCTCGCGTCGATGCCGACGCCCCAGCGCGTCCGGCCCGCGCCGTCGACCGTCTCGACGTAGGCGACCGCCTGGGCGGACGCCCCGGCGGCGATGGCGTGCTCGTGGTAGTCGACGACGTCGAGGTCGATGCCGAGGGCGTCTCGCAGCCCCTGCACGAAGGCGGAGATCGGCCCGTTGCCCTCGCCGGTCAAGGTGACGAGCTCGCCCGAGACCGAGAGCTCGGCCGTCACCTTGTCGCGATCGCCGCTCGAGCTCGCCTCGAGCGACACGAGCCGGACGTCCCCGGGCTCGAGGTACTCGGCCGAGAACACCTCCCACATCTCCGCCGGGGTGATCTCGGTGCCGGTGTCCTCGGTGACGTGCTGGATCGCCTGGGAGAACTCGATCTGCAGACGACGGGGCAGCACCATGTGGTGCTCGGTCTCCATGATGTAGGCGACGCCGCCCTTGCCCGACTGGGAGTTGACCCGGATCACCGCCTCGTAGCTGCGCCCGACGTGGTGCGGGTCGATCGGCAGGTAGGGGACCTCCCAGTACTCGTAGTCCTCCCCGATCGCGGCCATGCCCTTCTTGATGGCGTCCTGGTGCGAGCCGGAGAAGGCCGTGTAGACGAGGTCGCCGACGTAGGGGTGGCGGTGGTGGACCGGCAGGCGGTTGCAGTACTCGACGACGCGCCGGAGCGCGTCGATGTCGCTCAGGTCGAGGCGGGGGTCGACCCCCTGCGAGAAGCAGTTGAGGGCGAGGGTGACGAGGTCGACGTTGCCCGTGCGCTCGCCGTTGCCGAACAGGCATCCCTCGACCCGCTCGGCCCCGGCGAGGAGGGCGAGCTCGGCGGCGGCCACCGCGCACCCCCGGTCGTTGTGCGGGTGCACGCTGAGCACGAGCGAGTCGCGCCGGGCGATGTTGCGGTCGAAGTACTCGATGAGGTCCGCGTAGACGTTCGGCGTGGACATCTCGACGGTCGCCGGCAGGTTCACGATGATCGGCCGCTCCGGGGTCGGCTCGATGACGTCCATCACCGCCGAGCAGACCTCGAGCGCATAGTCGATCTCCGTACCGGTGAAGGACTCCGGGCTGTACTCGTAGCGCAGGTCGGTGCCGGGCAGCCTCGACTCGAGGGCGCGGCACAGCCGCGCCGCGTTCGTCGCGATCGCCGTGATGCCGGCGCGATCGAGCCCGAAGACGACGCGCCGCTGGAGGGTCGAGGTGGAGTTGTAGAAGTGGACGATGGCTCGGCGTGCCCCGCGCAGCGCCTCGTAGGTGCGCTCGATGAGCTCCGGGCGGCACTGCACGAGGACCTGGATCGTCACGTCGTCGGGGACGAGGTCCTCCTCGATGAGCTGGCGCACGAAGTCGTAGTCGGGCTGGGAGGCCGACGGGAAGCCGACCTCGATCTCCTTGAAGCCCGTCCGCACGAGCGCGTCGAAGAGCTTGCGCTTGCGCACCGGGTCCATCGGGTCGATGAGCGCCTGGTTCCCGTCGCGAAGGTCGACGGCGCACCACGTCGGCGCCGCGGTGATGGCGCGCGAGGGCCACCGCCGGTCCGGCAGGTCGATCGCCGGGTACGGGCGGTAGCGGTCGAAGGGCATCGGCTTCGGCTGCACGTTCGGGGGTGGCATGTCGGGTCCTTCGCTCAGGTTCACTCGGGGAACAAAAAACCTCCTGGCCATCTGGCGCAGGAGGCGTCGGCGAGCGCGGGCGAGCGCTCGCCGCTAGGTAAGGAGGAGCTCGCTCGAGATCGTTGCCAGTGCTCGCACGAAGCCAAGTCTCGCGGAGGCGCCGCGGCCCGTCAAGGCGACCAGGTGCCGATCCTCGCTAGTCTCGGCGCCAGCCGAGGGGAGGAGGCGACGCGATGGCAGGCACACGGCGCACGGCGTGGCGCGTCGGCGTCGCCGCCGGGCTCGGCGCGGGGCTCGTCCTCGCCGGCGTGCGCCTCGCGGGCGGCGTCGCCCGCCGGCGCCGGCACCGGCGCGAGCGCGCCTTCGCCCGGGCGGCCCGAGACCTGTGGCCCGCACTCCCCGGGCGTGCCGCCTCCCCGCTGCGCGTCGCCGCCGAGCGGGTCGACGCCGGGGCGCGAGGCGACCAGGCCGGGGAGGTGCAGGAGACCTAGGCCCCGAAGACCTGGTAGACGGCGTGGATCCCGGCCGCCGAGCGGAGCCTCGAGAGGGTGGCCGCCTCGAGCGGCCGCTCCACCGCGAGGACCATGAGCGCCGTGCCCGTCCCGAGCGTCTGGCCGACGGCCATGTCCGAGATGCTCACGCCGGCGTCGCCGATCGCCGTGCCGACCACGCCGATCATCCCCGGCCGGTCGTCGTTGCGGACGACGAGCATGTACGGCGCCGGCCGCACGTCGACGGGGTGGTCCTCGACGAGGATGATCCGCTCGTCGCTGCCGACGAGCGATCCCGCGACCGAGTGCTCCCGCGAGCGCACCGTGATCGCGCTCACCCGGTCGGCGGAGGCGGCCGTCTGCACCTCCCGCACGGTGAGGCCGCGCTCGTCCGCCAGCCGGGGGGCGTTCACGTAGGACACCGGCTCGTCGCTGCCCGCCGCGAAGACGCCCTTCAGCGCCGCGAGCGTGAGGATCTTCACGTCCTCCCCTGCGAGCGCCCCCCGGTACTCGACCTCGAGCTCGTCGGGGAGCCCCTCGCACAGGCAGGCGAGGAAGCGCCCGAGGCGCTCGGCGAGGCCGAGGAAGGGGCGGACGGCCTCGGAGGCGCCGGACGCCGCGACGTTGACCGCGTAGGGGGCGAAGTCGCCGGCGAGCGCCAGCAGCACCTGCTCGGCGATCTGCTCGCCCGCCCGGTCCTGCGCCTCCCCGGTGCTCGCGCCGAGGTGGGGCGTGACGACCACCTGGTCGAGCGCGAAGAGGGGCGACGAGGTGGTCGGCTCGGTGGCGAAGACGTCGATCGCCGCCCCGGCGACCTGCCCGGCGGCGACGGCCTCGGCGAGCGCCTCCTCGTCGACGATGCCGCCGCGCGCCGCGTTCACGATGCGCACGCCGCGTCGGCAGCGGCCGAGCAGCTCCGCCCCGAACAGGCCCTTCGTCTCGGGAGTCTTCGGCAGGTGGATGGTGATGAAGTCGGCCCGCGCGACGAGCTCGTCGAGCGAGCACAGCTCCACGCCCATGCGCTTGGCACGCTCGGGCGCCACGTAGGGGTCGTAGGCGAGGAGGTGCATCCCGAACGCCGAGGCCCGCTGCGCGACGAGGGCGCCGATGCGGCCGAGCCCCACGATGCCGAGCGTCTTGCCGTGCAGCTCGACGCCCTCCCAGCGCGAGCGCTCCCAGCGGCCGGCCTTGAGCGCGGCGTGCGCCTGGGGGATGTTGCGCGCCTGGGCGAGGAGCAGGGCGAGGGCGTGCTCGGCAGCCGAGACGACGTTCGACTCCGGGGCGTTCACGACCAGCACGCCCCGCCTCGTCGCCGCCTCGACGTCGACGTTGTCGAGGCCCACGCCGGCGCGACCGACGACGACGAGGTCGCGCCCGGCCTCGAGGACCCGGTCGGTGACCTTCGTCGCCGAACGCACGACGAGCGCCGCCGCCCCGGGGAGCGCCGCGAGCAGCTCCTCCTCGGAGAGCCCGAGCCGCACGTCGACCTCGTGGCCCGCCGCGGCCATCGCCTCGAGCCCGCTCGCCGCCAGCTCCTCGGTCACGAGGATCCGAGCCACGCCCGCCTCCCTGCCGTCCCGGCCCGCCTAGCGCGCCTCGGCGAGCAGCTCGCCGAGGCGCCCGATGCCCTGCTCGAGCGCGTCGTCCCCGAGCGCGTAGGAGAAGCGCGCGTAGCCGGGGGCGCCGAAGGCCTCGCCGGGCACGAAGGCGACGCGCGCCTCCTCGAGGACGACCTGCGCGAGCTCGAGGCTCGTGGTGGGACGCCTGCCCCGGAGCTGCTTGCCGAGGACCCCGGCGAGCGAGGGGAAGGCGTAGAAGGCGCCCTCGGGCTCGACGCAGGTGATCCCGGGGATCGCGCGCAGGAGCTCGTGGATGCGTCGGCGGCGTCGGTCGAAGGCGGCCCGCATCTCGACGACGGCATCGAGACCGCCGCGCAGCGCCGCGATGGCGGCGCGCTGCGCGACGTTGTTGACGTTCGACGTCTCGTGCGACTGGAGGTTCGCCGCCGCCTCGACGACGTCGGTCGGCCCGATCATCCAGCCGACCCGCCAGCCGGTCATCGCGTAGGTCTTCGCGACGCCGTTCACGACGACGCAGCGCTCGGCGAGCTCGGGGACGACGACCGGCAGCGAGTGCTGCTCGCGCCCGCCGTAGACGAGGTGCTCGTAGATCTCGTCGGTGAGCACCCACCAGCCCCGCTCGAGGGCGAGCGCGCCGATCTCGGCGATCGCCTCGCGCGAGTAGACCGCGCCGGTGGGGTTCGAGGGCGAGACGAACACGAGCAGCTTCGTGCGCTCGCTGGCGTGGGCCTCGAGCTGCGCGGGGCTCACCTTGAAGCCAGTCGAGTCGTCGGTCGGGACGAAGACCGGCACGCCGCCGGCGAGCGCGATCGCCTCCGGGTAGGTCGTCCAGTAGGGCGTGGGGAGGAGGACCTCGTCGCCGGGGTCGAGCAGGGTGGCGAAGGCGTTCGCGACGGCGTGCTTGCCGCCGTTCGTCACGAGCACCTGGGCGGGCGAGACCTCGAGGCCAGAGTCGCGCAGCGTCTTGTCGGCGATCGCCTCGCGCAGCGCGGCGAGCCCGGCGGTGGGGCTGTAGTGGTGGTTCGCCGCGTCCCGGCAGGCCGCGACGGCGGCCTCGACGATCGCCGCCGGCGTGGGGAAGTCCGGCTCGCCCGCGCCGAAGCCGACGACGTCGATCCCGGCGGCCTGCATCGCCTTCGCCGCGGCGTCGATGGCGAGCGTCGCGGAGGGGGCGACGGCACCGACCCTCCTCGAGACTCGCCGGCCGAGGACGGGCGCGGGCTGCGGGGCGATGTGAGACGCGGCGGCCATACCTGCCATGCTGGCACACGCGCGCGCTCGGCTCGCAGCGCGCGAGCGACGGACGAGTGAGGCGATGACGACGATCGAGATCCCACGGCAGCTCCTCCCGGCGGACGGACGCTTCGGCTGCGGCCCGTCCAAGGTGCGCCCCGAGGCGGTCGACGCGCTGGCGCGCGTCGCGCCCAGCTTCCTCGGCACCTCGCACCGCCAGGCACCGGTGCGCGACGTCGTCGGCCGCATCCGCAGCGGGCTCGCCGAGCTCTTCTCGCTGCCGGACGGCTACGAGGTCGTCCTCGGCAACGGCGGCTCGACCGCCTTCTGGGACGTCGCCACCTTCTGCCTGATCGAGCGCAGGAGCCAGCACTGCTCGTTCGGGGAGTTCTCCGCGAAGTTCGCCGCCGCGGCGCAGGCGGCCCCGCACCTCGAGGCGCCCGACGTCCTCGTCGCGCCGGCCGGGACCCACCCGGTCCCCGTCGCCGATCCCGCCGTCGACGCCTACGCCCTCACCCACAACGAGACCTCGACGGGCGTGCAGATGCCGGTGCGCCGGCCGCTCGACCCGAGCGGCGCGCCAGCCGCCGGTCTCGTGCTCGTCGACGCCACCTCGGGCGCCGGCGGCCTGCGTGTCGACGTGCGGGAGGCCGACGCCTACTACTTCGCCCCGCAGAAGTGCTTCGCCTCCGACGGGGGGCTGTGGATCGCGCTCTTGTCCCCAGCGGCGATCGAGCGCTGCGAGGCGCTGCGGGCGGCGAAGCGCTTCGTGCCCGCCTTCCTCGACCTCGCCATCGCGATCGAGAACTCGCGGGCGAACCAGACCTACAACACGCCGGCGCTCGCGACCCTCTTCCTCCTGGCGGCGCAGATCGACTGGATGAACGAGCACGGCGGCCTCGAGTGGGCGGCGAGCCGCTCGGACCGCTCCGCGGAGGTCCTCTACGGCTGGGCGGAGCGCTCCGAGTACGCCCGGCCCTTCGTCGACAAGCCCGACGAGCGCAGCCACGTCGTCGGCACGGTCGACTTCGTCGACGCCGTCGACGCCGCGGCCGTGGCGAAGGCGCTGCGGGCGAACGGCGTCGTCGACACCGAGCCCTACCGCAAGCTCGGGCGCAACCAGCTGCGCGTCGGCCTGTTCCCGGCGGTGGACCCCGCGGACGTCGAGGCGCTCACCGCCTGCATCGACTACGTCGTCGAGCGCCTCTGAGCGAGTCCCCTCGCCGGGCGCGCGCCCAGCGGCGCGGCCGACCGTCGTCGCCGCGCACTACCGTGGCCACGACGGCCTCGTAGGAGGAGACGTGGCGAGGCGGCTGGTCGCGGGGCAACGGGTCGGTGAGCTCGAGAGCGACGTCCTCGAGCTCCTGTGGTCGGCCCGCTCCTGGCTGAGCGGCCGCGAGGTGTGGGAGCGCCTCGGGGGGGAGCCGCGGGCGTACACGACGGTGCTCACGGTGCTGGGCCGCCTCGTCGACAAGGGGCTCGTCGAGCGCTCGACGCACGACGGCGCACACCGCTTCCGCGCCGCCGGCGACGTCGACGAGCTGACGGCCCAGGCGATCCGGTCGCTGCTCGCGGCGACGGAGAATCCCCGCGCCGTGCTCGCCCACTTCGTCGACGGCCTCGACGACCCGCAGCTGCTCGCGGACCTCGCCGACGCGCTGCGCCGGGTCCGGCCGCGGTGATCTCGCCTGCGCTGGCGCTCGGCGCCGGCCTCTTCGGCTTGCTGGTCGCGGCCGGGGCGCTCGCCCGTCGCGCCAGGGGAGCTTCGCCGCTCGCCGCCGCCGGCGCCCACCTCGTGAGCCTCCTCGGCTGGGGGATCCTGCCGGTGCTGTGGCTCGCCTGCCTCGGCGCGACGCTCGGCTCGCACCTCGCGCGCCTGCCGGCCCGAGGCGGTGGCTGCCTGGCCGGCCTCGACCACCTCGAGTGGCAGCTGCTCGACCTCGTGCCGGCCACCCTGGTGCTCGGCGTGCTCGTCTGGCGCTCCGTCGCCGCCGCCGGCGCGACCCGCCGGATCGAGCTGCGCCGAGGGGTGCGGGCGTCGTCGGTGCGGCGTCCGACGCGAGCGGGCGCGGTGTGGATCGTCCCGGTGTCGCGGCCCGTGGCGTTCGCTGCGGGGATCCTGCGCCCGAGGGCGGTCGTGTCCGCTGGGCTCCTCGCGTCGCTCGACGCCGCGCAGCGGCAGGCGGTCCTGACGCACGAGGCGGCCCACGTGCGCCTCGGCCACCCCCGCCTGCTCCTCCTCGGCGGCGCCGTCGCCGCCGCCTACGGCCGGTTCGGGCCCGTGCGCTCCGCCTGGCAGGGGCTGCGCCAGGCCTTCGAGGCGGCCGCCGACGACGAGGCCGCCGCGGCCGCGGGGACCGGCGTCCTCGTCTCCGCGATCCGGCGCCTCGCGCGCAGCGCGGGGGCCGGCACCGGGCGCGACGGCGGCGCCGAGGAGGTGCACTACCGCGTCGCCCGGCTCCGCACCGCCCGTCCCGTCGCGCTCGCACCGAGCCTCCTCGTCGGCGCCTTCGCGGTGCTCGTCGGCCTCGCGCTGGCGCTCGACGCCTGCCTCCTCACGGGGGTACCCGCCACCTCCCTGCGTGTCGGCGCCTGCTTCGCCGTGCTCGCGGCGGTCGGCCTCCGACCGGCGTGGCGGGGGGCCGCCGTCGGCCGTCGGACGAGTCGCCAGCGGTGCCTCCCCCGCTGCAACGAACCGAGCCCCCCGCCGGCACCGGCGGACGCCTCGGCGTCCGATTGACTCGCTACTACGAATACGTAGTAAGCTGGCGCCGACGGCGCGAGGCGGCAGGAGGCCGCCGAGCACCTGAGCGGAGGCGGGGTGGTGACGGGATCGACCGCTCGTGCGCCGAGCACCGACGCTGCCGAGGGCCGGCTGGACGCCGGAGGCGATCGCACGGCGCGCGAGCGCGGCGGCCTCGGAGCGGGGCTCGTCGTCCTCGCCCTCCCCGTGCTGTGCTGTGCCGGGCCGGTGCTCGTCGCCGCGCTGGCCGCAGCGAGCGCCGCGGTGCTCGGCCTCGTCGCAGGCCTGGTCGGCGTGGCGCTCGCCGCGCTCGCCGCCGCCCTGGTGCTCCGGCGGCGACGTCGGGAGGGCTGCACCCGGCCCCTCCACCGGGCATGACGCCGAGCGAGCCGCCCGCTCGTCGGGTCACCGCCCGGGTGCGCCAGGGCACGAGAGCGCTCGGCGACGTCCTCGGCACTCGCTGGCGCATCGCCGGCTTCGCGCTCGTGTCAGGGAGCGTCGCGTTCTGCTACACGCTGCTCCTGCCCTTCGACGACACCCAGCGGATCGGCTTCGCCAACTGGGACTACCTCAGCGCCTCCCTGCTCGCCTGGTCGCTCGCCCTCGGCCTCGCGATGGGCCTCGTCGTGAGCGTGCAGGCCTACGCGCTGCGCAGGGTCGTCGCCGCGCGCACCGCGGCCGGGGCGACGGGCCCCCTGGCGTTCGTGGCCAGCCTCCTGCCGAGCTTCCTCTGCTGCACCCCGGTCGTCCCGTCGTTCCTCGCCTTCGTCGGCGTCTCTGGCGCAGGGCTGTACGCGACGACCGGGACGCTCCAGCACTTCTTCGCCGTGCACCAGCACGAGTTCCTCGCCGCGAGCCTGGCGCTCGTGCTCGTGGCGAGCGCGTGGGGACTCGACAAGCTGGGCCGGGCCGCCTGCGCCGCCGGCGGCTGCGAGCCCGGGACCCGGCCGGAGGAGCGGGCCGGTCGCACGCGCTGGATCGCTCGAAGCTCGCCGACCCCGTCACGGCTCGCCGGCGAGGGGCCGGGACGCCGGCGAGCGCCGTCGCCCGCGGGGGCGAAGCGATGAGCCGCAGGCGTTGCAGGCGATGGACCGGCGGTCACCAGGGGTGCGACGCCAGCCTGACGACCAGCGACCTGGGAGTGGTGGACGAGGGAGTGGTGGACGAGTGAGCGAGGCCGTCGCGAAACGGCGCCCGCCGCGGCGGCGCACGCCGGCGCGCCGGCGACGCCGGGCAGCGCTCACGGCGGGCGTCGCCGTCGCTGCGCTCGCCGGCGTGCTGGTCGGGCTGCACGAGACGACGAGCGCTCCCGCGTCGCCCGGCGCGGCGAGGCGGGCCGTCGCGTCGAGGGTGCTCGCGCCGGGGACGGTGGCGCCGCCGGCGACCTTCACCACGCTCGCGGGACGCACCGAGTCCCTCGCCGCGCTGCGAGGCGAGCCGGTCCTGCTCTGGCTCGTCACGACCTGGTGCCCCTCGTGCCAGGCGGGCACACGGGAGCTGGCGCGGCACCTCGAGGCGCTGCGCGCCGACGGCGTCCGGGTCGTCGAGCTCGAGAACTACGGCGACCTCGGCGCCTCCGGACCTTCGATGGCCACCTTCAGCGCCGACCTCGCCGGCAGGGCCGTCGACGACCCCGACTGGACCTTCGGACAGGCTTCCTGGGGCCTCACGCGCACGTACAACCCGCAGGCCTTCCTCGACGTCTACTACCTCATCGACGCGAGGGGACGGATCGCGTACGTGAACGGCTCGCCCGCCTCGACCATGCCCGAGCTGCTCGCCGCGGCGAAGGCGCTCCCCTGATGGCGTCCGGTACCCGGCGAGGATCGACGAGGCGCCGGCGGGTCGCGACAGCCGGGGCGTTCGCCGCCCTCGTCGCCGCCGGGCTCGGCGCGTCCCTCGCGGCGGGGACGCGCACCGGGGACCGCACGGGCGCGACCGTGCTCGCCGCCCCAGCTGCACCCCTCGCCCCGAACGGCACCTACACGACGCCGTCGGGAGCGACCGCCACCATCGCGTCGCTGCGGGGCACGCCGACGATGGTCTGGTTCGTGGCCGGCGGCTGCGCGAGCTGCGCAGCGAGCATCCCGGCCGTCGCCACGCACCTCGCCGCCCTGCGGCGCGACGGACTGCGCGTGCTCCCCTCGGGCTCGCCGGCGCCTTCGCGCCGGGGCGCACCGGCGCGACCGAGCTGCTCCGCTTCGCGCAGGCCGCAGCGAGCACGCGCGTGCGCCGCCCCGGCTGGTCGTGGGGGATGGCGTCGCGCTCGCTCAGCCTCGCCTACGACCCCGACCGGGTCCCCGACGTGTACGTCCTCATCGACCGGAACGGCCGCCTCCGCTACCGCGGCAGCGTCCCCGTCTCGACCATGCCCGAGCTCCTCGCCGCGGCGGCCCGGCTCGGCCGGGACGCCCGTACCGGCGACCCGGGCGCGACGACGCCGTGACCCCGCTCGGACCGCGCCGCCGGGGCGCCTCGCCCGGGGCCGATCAGGCCGGCGCGTCCACCCTCGTGCACGCCGCGACCCCGGCGGCGTGGTCGGCGACGATCGAGGCGCCGAGCGCGACGAGCTCGACGACGCGTGGATCGCGGGTTCGGTAGTAGGCGAAGCGCCCGGCACGGCGCACCTCGAGGAGCCCGCAGGAGACGAGGCAGGCGAGGTGCGCCGAGACGCGGCCCTGGGAGAGGCCGGCGTGGTGGACGCACTCGGTGCCCGTGCGCTCGGCCTCGGCGCAGAACGCGAGCAGCGCGAGGCGCGTCGGGTCGCCGAGGGCGCGGTAGAAGCGGGCGAGCAGGTCCCGCCCGGCGGGGTCCTCGGGAACCGGCGGCGTGGGGCTCGCGTCGAGCGTCGCGGTGCTCATGCGGCGCAGCAGGAGAGCCTCGCGACGTCGGTCGCGAAGGACTGGGCGGCGAGCTTGAGGCCCTCGCCCATCGTCAGGTACGGCGCCCAGGTCGAGGCCAGCTGCTCGACCGTCATGCCCGCCTCGAGGGCGTAGGTGGCCGCGAGGATGACGTCGCCGGCTCCCTCGGCGGCCAGGTGCACGCCGACCACCCGCCCCGTCGCGGCGTCGGCCACGATCTTCACCACCCCGCGAGTATCGCGGCTCACGATCGCCCGCGGCACGTACGACAGCGGCAGCACCCGGCAGCTGCACGCGAGACCGGCCTTCGCCGCCTGGGCGTCGGTGAGGCCGACCGAGGCGAGGTTCGGGGCGGTGAAGGTCACCCGGGGCAGGTGCGTCCAGTCCAGGCGGCGCCTCGCGCCGCCGAACGCGTTCTCGACGGCCGTCGTGCCCTGCGCGGCGGCGACGTAGACGAACTGCGGCGCACCGGTCACGTCGCCCGCCGCCCAGATCCGCGGGTTCCCGCTGCGCAGGAAGTCGTCGACGACGACGGCGCCCGACGGGGCCGTCTCGACGCCGACCGCAGCGAGGTCGAGCCCCGCGGTCACCGGACGGCGCCCGGTCGCCACGAGGAGCTGGTCGGCGCGCGCCTCCCGACCGTCCGCCGTGCGGACGCGCACGCCGCCGGCGTCCCGGGCCACCTCGGCGAGACGGGCCGAGGTCCAGACCTCGACCCCCTCGTCGGCGAGCACCTCGGCGATGACCGCCGAGAGCTCGGGCTCCTCGCCGGGGGCCACGCGGTCGAGCGCCTCGACGATGGTGACCCGGCACCCGAGGCGCGAGAAGAGCTGGCCGAGCTCGAGCCCCACGTAGTTGCCGCCGACGACGACGAGCGAGGCAGGCAGCTCGCGCAGCGCGAGGGCGCTCGTCGACGTGAGGTACCCGGCCTCGGCGAGGCCGGGTACCGGCGGCACCGAGGGCGACGCGCCCGTCGCGACGAGGTAGTGCGCCGCCTCGATGCGCTCGCCGGCGACCTCGAGGGCGGGCCCGGCCACGAAGCGGGCGTCGCCGTGGACGATCCGCCAGCCGTAGTCGGCGGCGAGGTCCTCGTACCGCTCGGCGCGCAGCGCCTCGACGAGCTCGTCCTTGCCGGCCACGAGCGCCGCCAGGTCGACCGGTCCTGCGCTCGTCGCGAGCCCGGGGAAGCGGCCGTCGAGGGCCGCACGGCGGGCCGCAGCGGCGGCGAGGAGGGCCTTGGACGGGATGCACCCGACGTTGACGCACGTCCCGCCCGTCGTCGCACGCTCCACCATCACGACCGACAGCCCCCGGCGTCGGGCCGCGATCGCCGCGGCGAAGCCCGCGCCCCCCGAGCCGACGATGGCGAGGTCGTAGAGCATGGAAGTCTCCTTACACCCGGATATCCGGATGTATCGTACCGCACCTCGCACGCGCCTGCCACGCCGCCGGCGTCGCGTCGATCGGCGGGCCCGCCGCGACCGCCGAGGCCCCGCCCTCCCGCACCACGGATCGGCGCCGCTCGCGGGCGGCGCGCCGCGCGGCCCGAGAGCCGTCGGCGAGGAGGGCGAGCGCGAGCGCCCCCCGGACCGGGAGGGTCGGGACAGCGCCGTCGCCTCGCGGGCCGGATCGACGCCCGAGCGCGGCGAGGCGGGCGAGGGCCGCCCCGTCCCGGCGGCGCACGCCGCGACGCTCGGCGAGGACCCACGAACGCCCGGGCGCACCTCAGGCGCGTGCCCGCCGCGACGGCTCACGGCTCCCCGAGCCGACGGGGGCGCCGCCAGCTCGGTGCCGGCCCGGGTCGCAGCCTCCTCAGCGCGCCGTGCGCAGCGAGCGCGCCTCGAAGGCGCGTGCCGGGTCGTCGAGCGGGAGGACGAGCTCGGGCTCGAGGCGGCGGGGCCGCTCGGCCGCGAGGCGCAGCGCGGTGCCGTAGCAGACGAAGGCGAGGACGTGACGGGCGTGCCCCAGGGGGGCGTCCAGGATGGACACGTCGACGACGCCCGTGGCGCCGGCGCCGAGCGCCGAGCGCTGCAGGCGCTCCATCGCCCGCTCGCGCGCGTCCTGGAGGGCGCGCGTCAGGTTGTCGAGCTCGACGTTCTGGCCCGCCTGGGCGACGAGCTGACGGAGGGACCGCAGTGGCGCGGCGACGAGGCTCGCCCCGGACACGAGGTCGACGGGCTCGAAGCCCGCCCGGGCGAGGAGCACGTAGTCCTGGACCGAGAGGTCGGTCACGAAGGGGCGCACGCCGCCTGGCCGCCTGGCACCGAGCGGGCGGACGGCCGTCCCGCACAGCGAGACCTGGACCGCGAGCCGCCCGATGCCGAGCTCGACGTCGACGCCGACCACGCCGGCACCCCCTGCCGCTGCGCACTCGGCGCGCAGTCGCTCGGCGCTCGCCCGGAAGGCGCCCGTCACCGCCTCGGTGGCAGCGGCGAGCTCGACGGGCTCGCGCTGGCCCACCACGGCGCCGAAGCTGCCGAAGGGGATGGACTGGATCGACACGCCGCTCACGAGGTCGGCGGGCTCGAACCCGGCGCCGTGGAGGAGGAGGGACTCGTCGACCGACAGGTCGGACGTCGCGGCGCGCCCGGCCGGCGGCGGCGCGCCGAGCGCCGCGAGCGCGGCGCGCAGGTCCTCGCTCACCGGTCCACGAGCCGCACGACCGGACGCGGCGGCGGGAGCGGCTCGACGTCCTTGAAGCGCCGGACCCGGTTCCCGCGCAGCTCCGCCTCGACCTGGGGACCGCCGGCGGCCTCGACCTCGCGCACGACGAGGCGTGCCGCGTGCAGCACGTCGCCCCCGAGCTGGTCGCGCACGCGCTCGCGCGCGAGCGCACGAGCCTGGGTGTGCGCCCGGACGAGCTGGTCGATCTCGCCGACCGGCGCCGCGCCGTAGGTCACGGTGCCGACGCCGCGCAGCTGGTACTCGGTGACGCACGAGGCGAGCACCCCCACCGAGGCGAAGCCGACGGCGATCGCGACCGGCGCGAAGCCCGCCTCGACGAGCTTGCGCAGCTTCTGGCCGGCGAGGAAGGTCGTGAAGGGCGCGCCCGGCGCCGCAGACCCCTCGAGGGCGACCGCGGTGCCCGAGAGCGAGAACTCGACGGCGGGCGGCGCCGCGAGGCGCTCCACGCGTGCCGAGACGCCGATCACCCCGTGCGCCTCGTAGCGGCGGGCCTCGTCGAGGAGGCGATCGTAGGCGGCGCGAAGGCCGCCGAACCAGGCCTCTTCGAGCCAGGTCTGCTCGTAGTTGTAGCCGTAGAGGCGGTGGTCGGCCGAGACGAAGCCGTGCGGGCAGGGGAACTGCTCGTAGTAGCCGCGGGCGCCGGGCGCACCGGCGCCGAGGAAGCCCCAGGAGACGACCGAGCAGCCCTGGACGAAGGCGAGCGGCTGCAGCCCCATCGCTCTCGTCGCGGCGAAGTCGTTCGTCGACAGCGCCGAGGACCACGCCCCGGTGCGCGCCGTGCGGCTGGGCTCGGTCACAGGTCGAGGGAGATGACCGACTGCGGCGTCGGCGGGGGCGGGGCGCCCGGCGCGGCGGCCACCGCCGTCCCGAGCGCGAGGAACTCGATCGTGTGGCTCCCCCACGTGTGGGACTTCTCCACGAGCTTCACCTCGACGACGCCCGAGGCCTCGAGCCGGTTCGCCTCGTCCTGCATGCGCGTCATGGCGAGCTCGCGCGCGTCGTAGAGCGCCTGGGTGTAGTTCGGAAGCTCCACGTTGCGACCGAGCTGGGACAGCGACTGGGACAGCCCGCGGTGCGCGATGTGGTAGACGCAGGTGCCCATCACGAGGCCGAGCGGCACGTGCCCGACGCGCAGCAGGGTCCAGAAGGCCTGGCCCGACAGGTCGGAGGTGAAGGGCTTGCCGGCCACGTTCCGGTAGGAGCGGCCGTCCTCGGCGCGGATCGCCGTGCCCATCGCGATGAACTCGGCCGCGTCCGAGCCGAACTCGTAGTAGTTGACGTCGAGGCGCACGCCGACGACGCCGTCGGCGCCGAGGGCGTCGGCCTCCTCCTCCATGCGGTTCATCGCCAGCTCGCGCGCCTCGTACATCGCCGAGGTGAGCTTCGTCAGCTCCTGGCTCCGCCCCCAGCGCCGCGCCTGCAGCCCGATGTGGTAGATCGACGAGCCCATCACGAAGCCGAGGGGGTGGAAGCCGGCTTCCTTCACGAGGAGGAACTCGTTCACCGACAGGTCCGAGGTGAACAGGCCCCGCTCGAGCTCGGCGAGGCGGCGACCGGCGTCGGCCGGGAGGTCCGCCGGCAGGCGGCCCGGCTCGGCGGCCATCAGCCCGCCCCGATGACGATCGCCTCGAGCGCCTGGCGCGTCGTCGCCGAGTGCGCGGCCTCGGCCGCGAGATCGTCGAGGAGGCGGCGCAGCCAGGCGGCGGCGTCGGTGCGCTCGGTCCGGATGCGCACGCCGCCGGAGATGCGCCCGACGGTGAAGCGCGGCGCGCCGCCCCCGAGCTCGGCGACGAGCTCGTCGTCGCCGACGCGCACGGCGACGCGCCGGATGGCGTCCCCCCGCCGCAGCAGGCCCCCGCCCCGCTCGACGCGCAGCCGCTCGCCGAGCGCCCCGGCGAGCCGCTCGACGAGGAGGCGCACCATGAGCTCGGTGTCCCGGCCGTCGGCCGCGAGCGAGGCGACCGCGAGGTCGAGGTCGAGGGCGTCGCCGGCCTCGGACATCGCGCCGATGCTACAGCGCCGGCTCGCCGGGACCGCCGCGCTAGCCCCCGGAGACCTCCTCGAGGCGCTGGCGGCCCCTCGTGATGAAGGGCATCATCGCCCGCAGCTCGGCGCCGACCTTCTCGATGGGGTGCTCGCGCCCGCGTGCGCGCAGCTCGGCGAAGCGGGGGCGCCCGGCCTCGTTCTCGGCGATCCACTCCCGGGCGAAGCGGCCGTCTCGGATCTCGGCGAGGATCGCCCGCATCTCCTCGCGCACCGCCGGCGAGATGACGCGCGGACCGCGCGTCAGGTCCCCGTACTCCGCGGTGTCCGAGATGGAGAAGCGCATCCCGGAGATGCCCTGCTCGTACATGAGGTCGACGATGAGCTTCAGCTCGTGCAGGCACTCGAAGTACGCCGACTCCGGCTGGTAGCCGGCGTCGACGAGCGTCTCGAAGGCCGCGGTGACGAGGGCGGTCAGCCCGCCGCAGAGCACGACCTGCTCGCCGAACAGGTCAGTCTCGGTCTCCTCGGTGAAGGTCGTCTCGAGCACCCCGGCGCGCGTCGCCCCGAGGGCGTCGGCGTACGAGAGGGCGAGCGCCATCGCCTTGCCCGAGGCGTCCTGCTCGACGGCGATGAGGGCCGGCACCCCGCCGCCCTCGACGTAGGTGCGGCGCACGAGGTGGCCCGGTCCCTTCGGCGCGACCATCGCCACGTCGACGCCGGCAGGGGGAGAGATCGTCCGGTAGCGGATGTTGAAGCCGTGCGCGAAGAACAGGGCGTCGCCGTCGCGCAGGTGCGGCGCGATCTCGGCCTCGTAGACGGCGGCCTGCTCGGTGTCGGGGAGGAGCACCATGACGAGGTCCGCCTCCGCGCAGGCGTCGGCCACCGACGCCGTGGCGAGGCCCTGCGCCTCCGCCTTGGCGCGAGACGCCGAGCCCGGGCGCAGCCCGACGCGCACGTCGACGCCCGAGTCGCGCAGGTTGAGGGCGTGCGCGTGCCCCTGCGAGCCGTAGCCGATGATCGCCACCTTGCGCTCGGCGACGAGGGCGCGATCGGCGTCCTTCGCGTAGTACAGCCTGGCCATGGTCCCGCTCCCTCGCTCGTGCCCGCTGCGGCGCTACCCGCCGGGTCTGCCCCGGCCCGGACCGCCAAGTGTAGGGAGGCCGACGCGCCCGGTGCGCTGGACCTCGACGATCCCGTGCGGCGCGAGGGCCGCGGCGAAGGCGTCGAGCGCCTCGGGGGCGCCGGCGAGCAGCACCGTGAGCGCGTCCTCGCTCTCGTCGACGACGGTCGCGCCGGCGGCGGCGACGGCCTCCTCGAGCGCCCGGCGGCCCTCGGGGCTCCGGCGCACGGTGGCGAGCAAGAGCTCGGCGACGTGGGCGCGCTCGGGGTCGAGCTCGGTGATCTCGACGACGTTCACGAGCTTCGCGATCTGGTCGAGGATCTGCTGGAGCGGCGCCGACTCCACGTCGACGACGACGGCGATGCGCGAGAAGCGCTCGTCGTCGGTCGGCGCGACGGCGAGGGAGTAGATGTTGTAGCCGCGCCGGGAGAACAGGCTGGCGACGCGCGCCAGCACCCCCGCCTTGTTCTCGACGCGCAGCGTCACGAGGTGGTGGCGCGCGGCGGCCGCGGGCGCGCTCACCGAGGCGCCACCTGGCTCGGGTGGACGACGATGTCGTCGTTGGCGGCCCCCGCCGGCACCATCGGGAAGACCTGCTCCATCGAGTCGGTGCGGAAGTCGATCACGACGGGGCGGTCGTCGATCTCGTTCGCCTTCTCGATGGCGGGGGTGACCTCCTCGGGCGTGCTCACCCGGAGGCCGATGCAGCCCATCGCCTCGGCCCAGCGCACGTAGTCGGGCAGGTCGGGCGAGAGGTAGACCTCCGAGTAGCGCTCCTCGTAGAACATGTGCTGCCACTGGCGGACCATCCCGAGGTAGGCGTTGTTGAGGATCGCCACCTTCACCGGGATGCGCTCGGCCGAGGCGGTGACGAGCTCCTGGGCGGTCATCTGGAAGCAGCCGTCGCCGTCGATCGCCCAGACCATGCGGTCCGGCCGGCCCACCTTCGCGCCGATCGCCGCGGGGACGGCGTAGCCCATCGTGCCGAGGCCGCCCGAGTTGATCCACGTCCTCGGGTGGTCGAAGCGCCAGAACTGCGAGGCCCACATCTGGTGCTGGCCGACGCCGGCGACGAGGATCGTGTCGTCGGGCGTCGCCTCGCGCAGGCGCTCGACGACGAGCTGCGGCTTGAGCGGTCCCTCGGCGTCGCGCTCGTAGACGAGGGGGAAGCGCCGGCGCCACTCGTCGAGCTGCGCCCACCACGGCGCGAGGCGCTCGGGGGAGAGCGATGCCGGGTCCGCCTGGCGGCGGGCCTCGAGGCGCGCCGTCAGCGCCTCGATCGCGACGCGGCAGTCCGCGGCGATCGCGACGTCCGGCCGTCGCACCTTGCCGAGCTCGGCGCGGTCCACGTCGACGTGGATCACCTTGGCTCCGGGGGCGAACGCCGCGACCTTGCCGGTGACCCGGTCGTCGAAGCGGGCGCCGAAGGCGACGAGCAGGTCGGCGCGCTGGAGCGCCGTCACCGCCGTGTAGCTGCCGTGCATCCCCGGCATCCCGAGACAGCGGCGGTCCGAGTCCGGGAAGGCGCCGCGCGCCATGAGCGTCGTCACGACCGGCATGCCGGTGCACTCGACGAAGCGGGCGAGCGCCTCGCTGGCGCCGGCCTTCACCACGCCGCCGCCCACGTAGCACACCGGGCGGCGCGAGGCGGCGACGAGCTCGGCCGCGGCCTCGAGGACCTGCGGGTCGGGTGCGCCCGGCAGCACGTAGCCGGGCAGGTCCACCTCGTCGTCCCAGTACCAGCGCATCGTGGCGTTCGCCACGTCCTTCGGGAGGTCGATGACGACCGGACCGGGCCGCCCGGTCGTCGCCACGTGGAAGGCCTCGGCGACCGTGCGCGGGATGTCGGCGGCGTCGGTGACGAGCCAGTTGTGCTTCGTCACCCCCGCGGTGATCCCCGTCGTGTCGACCTCCTGGAAGGCGTCCGTGCCGATGGCCGTCGTCGCCACCTGGCCGGTGACGACGACGAGGGGGACCGAGTCCATGTAGGCGTTGGCGAGGGGGGTCATGATGTTCGTCGCCCCGGGCCCGCTCGTCACCATCGCGACGCCCGGCCGGCCGGTCGCCTGGGCGTAGCCCTCCGCGGCGTGGCCCGCCCCCTGCTCGTGGCGAACGAGGATGTGTCGGATCGACGAGTCGATGATCGGGTCGTAGACGGGGAGGATGGCCCCGCCGGGCAGGCCGAAGACGACCTCGACCCCCTCGGTCTCGAGGCTCTTGATGAGCGCCTGGGCGCCGGTGAGCTCCATCTTCCCCTTCCCTCTCGCTGCCGGGGCACCCGCTGCGAGGCGGCGCGCCCGGGAAACAAAACGACCTCCCTTCCGGGAGGCCGCGAGCGCACGGACGGCGAGAGCCGACGTGCGCTAGGTGATGACTACGAGGCTGGTCGCCAGGGCCACGGCGCCGATCTTGCCAGACGGCGCCCGACCAGGCAAGGCGCGCGCCCTCACGCCTCGGTGATCGCCCCCCGATCCGCCCCCGTCGCGAGGCGGGCGAACTTCGCGAGCACGCCCGTCGTGTAGCGCGGGGCGGGCGCCTTCCAGCTGCTGCGGCGCTCCTCGAGCTCGCGCTCGGTGACGTCGAGGTGGATCGTGCCCGCGTCGGCGTCGATGACGATGCGGTCGCCGTCGCGCACGAGGGCGATCGGGCCGCCGACGGCCGCCTCGGGCGCGACGTGCCCGACGCACAGGCCCCGCGTCCCACCCGAGAAGCGGCCGTCGGTGACGAGCGCGCAGTCGGCGCCCCGGCCCGCCCCGGTGAGCGCGCCGGTGACCGCGAGCATCTCGCGCATGCCTGGGCCGCCCTTCGGTCCCTCGTAGCGGATGACGAGGACCGTGCCCGGCTCGATCGAACCGGCGAGGATCGCCTCCATCGCCGCGTCCTCGCCGTCGAAGACCCGTGCCCGGCCGTCGAAGGTCGTGAGGTCCGTGCCGGCGATCTTCACGACCGCGCCGTCCGGGGCGAGCGAGCCGCGCAGCACGACGATCCCGCCGCGGACGTGGATCGGTCGGGCGAGGGGGCGGACGACGTCGCCGTCGGGGTCCGGCGGGCGCAGGAGGGCGAGGTTCTCGGCGAGCGTCCTTCCCGTCACGGTGAGGCAGTCGCCGTCGAGGAGCCCTGCCTCGAGGAGCACCCGCATCACGACCGGGACGCCGCCGATGCGGTCGAGGTCCACCATGTGGTAGCGGCCGTGCGGCTTCATGTCGGCGAGGTGGGGGACGCGGCGCGAGATGCGGTCGAAGTCGTCGATGCGGAGCTCGACGCGCGCCTCGTTGGCGATGGCGAGCAGGTGCAAGACGGCGTTCGTCGAGCCGCCGAGCGCCATCGTGACCGCGATGGCGTTCTCGAAGGCGGCCTTCGTCATGATCTGGCGGGGCCGCAGGTCGCGCTCGAGCAGCTCGACCACGGCGCGTCCCGAGTCGAACGCGACGTCGTCGCGGCGCCGGTCGACGGCGGGCGGCGACGCGCCGGCCGGGAGCGACATCCCGAGCGCCTCGGCCACCGCGGCCATCGTGTTGGCCGTGAACATGCCGGCGCACGCGCCCTCCGTCGGACAGGCGTTGCGCTCGATCTCCGCCAGGCCCGCGTCGTCGAGCTCGCCCGCGGCGTGCTCGCCGAGCGCCTCGAAGACGCTCACGATGTCGATCGCCCGGCCGCGCAGGTGCCCGGGCAGGATCGAGCCGGCGTAGACGAAGACCATCGGCAGGTCGAGGCGCGCCGCCGCCATGAGCATGGCGGGGAGCGACTTGTCGCACCCGGCGAGACCGACGAAGCCGTCGAAGCGCTCGGCGTGCATCACCGTCTCGACCGAGTCGGCGATCACCTCCCGGCTGACGAGGGAGGCGCGCATCCCCTCGTGCCCCATCGAGATCCCGTCGGAGACGGTGATCGAGACGAACTCGAGCGGGAAGCCGCCGGCACGGCGCACGCCCGCCTTCGCCGCCTTGGCGAGCCGGGCGAGCGGCAGGTTGCACGGCGTCACCTCGTTCCACGTCGAGGCGATGCCGATCTGGGGCTTGTCGAAGTCCTCGTCGGTCATGCCGACCGCGCGCAGCATGGCGCGGGCCGCGGCGCGCCGTGGGAACTCGGTGACGTCCTGGCTCCGGATCTTGCGGCGTGCGCCGTGACCGGCCGCGGCGTCGGGCATGCGCCCGAGCCTAGGCCGTCGCAGGCGACCGGCGCCGGGCGAGCGCCGCGGCGACCGCCCGGCCGTTCGCCCTGCCCCTCGTCGCCCGCATCACCTGGCCGAGGAGGAACTGGGCCACCTTCTCGTCGCCGGCGACGTAGCGCGCCCAGGCGTCGGGGTTCGCCGCGAGGACCTCGTCGAGCGCCGCCTCGAGGTCGCCGGGTGCGAGCGCCTCGAAGCCGAGCCGCCGCGCGACCTCCTCGGGCTCGCCCCCGTTCGACAGCAGCTCGGCGAGGACCGCCTTGGACTGGGTGGCCGACAGCGCCCCGGAGGACTCCAGTCGGACGAGCGCGGCGAACGACGACGCCGCGAGTCGGCGGGCCTCGGCGGGGTGCTGCGCCGCCTCGTTGGCGGCCCGGGCGAGGGCGAGGCGAGGCTCCGCGCCGAGCTCGGCGGCGGCGACGACGAGGTCGTCGAGGCCGAGGGCGACGACCGTGGCGATCTGGTCGGCGAGCGCGTCGCCGTCCCCGCAGCGCGTCGCGAGCCGGCGGCGGCGGTCGGCGGGGAGGAGGCCGACCGAGGCGCGCGCCGCGGCGACGGCCTCCTCGGACGGCACGAGGGGCACGAGGTCGGGCTCGGGGAAGTAGCGGTAGTCGTAGGCCTCCTCCTTCGAGCGCATGGCGCGCGTCGTGCCGGTCGCGTCGTCGAAGTGGCGCGTCTCCTGGACGACCGGGGCGCCGGCGTCGAGCAGCGCCGCCTGGCGCGCCGCCTCGTGCTCGATCGCGCGAGCGAGGCTGCGCAGCGAGTTGAGGTTCTTCACCTCGCAGCGCGTCCCGAGCGCGACGGCGCCCGCCGGCCGCAGCGAGACGTTGGCGTCGACGCGCAGCGACCCCTCCTCCATGCGCCCGTCGGAGGTGCCCGTCGCGACGAGGATGGCGCGCAGCTCCTCCACGTAGCGGCGGGCCTCCTCGGCGCTCGACAGCTCGGGGGCCGAGACGATCTCGACGAGGGGGACGCCGGCGCGGTTGTAGTCGACGAGCGAGTACTCCGCCCCCTGGATCCGGCCCCCGCCGCCCACGTGGGTCGTCTTGCCGGTGTCCTCCTCGAGGTGCGCCCGGACGATCCCGACCCGCTTGCCGCTCGGCAGCTCGAGGTAGCCGTTCACGTTGATCGGCGCGTCGTACTGGCTGATCTGGTAGTCCTTCGGCATGTCCGGGTAGAAGTAGTTCTTCCGGTGGAAGAGCGAGGGCCGGATCTCGCAGTGGAGGGCCGCGCCGATGCGCATCGCGTACTCGACGGCGCGCGCGTTCAGCACCGGCAGCGAGCCCGGCAGGCCGAGGCAGACCGGGCACACGTTCGTGTTCGGCTCCCCGCCGAACGCGTTCGGGCACCCGCAGAACAGCTTCGTCGCGGTGGAGAGCTCGGCGTGGACCTCGAGGCCGACGACGACCTCGTAGCGGCCACGCAGCGCGCGGGCCGCCGCGGTCACCGGTCCGCCCCCACCGCTCGGCCTCGGGCGGGCGCTCGCCCCGCGGGATCGGCGGCGGCCTCGAGGACCCGGCCGACGCGCAGCATCGTCGCCTCGCCGAGGGCCGGGGCGAGGACCTGGACGCCGACGGGCAGCCCGCCCTCCCCGCGGGCGAACGGCACGCTCAGGGCCGGGTGCCCGGCGAGGTTCGTGGGGATCGTGTACAGGTCCGACAGGTACATCTCGAGCGGGTCGTCGACCTTCGCCCCGAGCGGGAAGGCGACCGACGGGGTCGTCGGCGCCAGGAGGACGTCCACCCGCTCGTAGGCGCGGGCGAAGGCCCGGACGACGAGCGTGCGGACGCGCTGCGCCATCACGTAGTAGGCGTCGTAGTAGCCCGCGGAGAGGACGTAGGTGCCGAGCATGATCCGCCGCTTGACCTCGGGACCGAAGCCCGCGGCGCGCGTCCGGGCGTTCATCGACTCGACGTCGTCGGCGTCGACGCGCAGGCCGTAGCGCACGCCGTCGTAGCGCGCGAGGTTCGAGGACGCCTCGGCCGGGGCGATGAGGTAGTAGGCGGACAGCCCGTGCAGGAGCTCGGGCAGCTCGAGCGGCTCGACCCGGGCGCCGGCCGCTGCGAGCGCCTCGGCCGCCTCGGCGACCGCCGCCGCGCAGCTCGGGCTCGCGTCCCGGAGGAAGTCGTCGATCACCCCGACGCGCAGGCCCTCGACGCCGTCGTCGAGGAAGCGGCGCAGCGCCGGCGCCTCGCCGGGCAGCGACGTCGAGTCCGCCGGGTCGTGGCCAGCGATCGCCTCGAGGACCGCCGCCGCGTCGGCGACCGTCGCGGCGAGCGGGCCCACCTGGTCGAGGGAGCTCGCGAAGGCGACGAGCCCGTAGCGGGAGACGAGGCCGTAGGTCGGCTTCAGGCCGACGACGCCGCAGAGCGCGGCCGGCTGGCGGATCGAGCCCCCCGTGTCCGAGCCGAGGGCGACCGGCACGAACCCGGCCGCGACCGCGGCCGCGCTCCCCCCCGAGGAGCCGCCGGGGACCCGGCTCGCGTCGAGCGGGTTGCGCGTCGGGCCGAAGGCGGAGTTCTCCGTCGAGGAGCCCATGGCGAACTCGTCGAGGTTCGTCTTGCCGACCGGCACCGCCCCCGCCGCGACGAGCCGGCGCACGACCGTCGCGTCGTACGGCGGGCGCCAGCCCTCCAAGATGCGCGACGCGCAGGTCGTCGGGACGCCCTTCGTGCACAGGTTGTCCTTCAAGGCGACCGGGACCCCGGCGAGCGCGCCGGGGTCCTCGCCGGCAGCGACGCGCCGGTCCACCTCGTCGGCGGCGGCGAGCGCCTGCGCGGCCGTCACCTCGAGGAAGGCGTGGAGCGCGCCGTCGCCCGCCTCGATCGCCGCGAGCGCCTCCTCGGCGACCGACCGCGCGCTGCGCTCGCCGGCGCGCACCGCGGCCGCGATCTCGAGCGCCGTCACGGCTCCTCCGCGAGGATGCGCCCGACCCGGAAGCACCCGGCCTCGACCGCCGGCGCGCCCGCGAGCGCCTCGTCGCGCGCGAGCCCCGGGCGCACCTCGTCCGGACGCACGACGTTGGCGAGCTCGAAGGCGTGCGCGGCGGGCGGCACCCCGGCCAGGTCGAGGCGACGGAGCGCCTCGACGTGGCCGAGCACGGCCGACAGCTGGGCGGCGAAGCGACGGCGCTCCTCCTCGGTGAGCTCGAGGCGGGCGAGGCGCGCGACGTAGGCGACGGCGTCCTCGCCGAGCGGCCCGGGGCCGGAAGGCTCGGACGTCACGTCGCCGCGAGCTTCTGGACGAAGCCGACCGAACGCGCCTCGACCTCCGCCGCGTCGTGGTCGACGGTGGCGAGGTGGTAGCTGCGCTCGAGGACGACGCGCTCGACGGGGCCACCGAGGCGCTCGACGAGGTAGTCGCCTGACTCGGTCGGCACGACGTGGTCGACCCGGCTCGACAGGAGCAGGACCGGACAGGAGATCTCCCCGTAGCGCCGCTCGAGCGCGGCGGTGGCGCGAAACAGCGAGAGCAGGGCCGAGACCGGCGTCGCGTCGTAGCCGACCGGGACCGGGCCGGGGCGCGCGACGTCGCCGCCGATCGAGGGGATGCGGCGCGCCCCGCCCGCGAGCCCCGCCTCGAGCGTCGCGACGAGCTCGGGCACGGGCGCCTTGGCGAAGGGGTTGACGAGGACGAGGCCGGCGAGGTCCGCGTGCGCGAGGGCGAGCGCGAGGGCGAGGGTCCCCCCCATCGACAGCCCGGCCACGGCGACGAGGTCGCAGCGAGCCGCGAGGCCGGCGTAGGCGGCGTCGGCGGCGGCCAGCCAGTCGTCGAAGGTCGTCTCCTCGAGGTCCTCGGGGCTCGTCCCGTGCCCGGGCAGCAGGGGCGCCTCGACGCTGAAGCCGGCGTCGGCGAAGCACTCCGCGAGGGAGCGCACCGAGGCCGGCGTACCGGTCAGGCCGTGCAGGACGAGGACCCCGCACGGGCCGTTCGAGGCCGCGAAGGGCTCGGCACCCGGGAGCAGGTCGGCCGGCACGGTCCGTATGCTACCGAGGCCGGCGGGTGGGTCCCCCGGCGGTCCTGGAGGCACGGCATGGCGAAGCACCCCTTCCTCAGCCCGGGCTGGATCGCCGCGGCACGCGAGGTGCACGAGGAGTACCTGCGGCGCGCCAGCCCGCCCACCGACGCCGTGCGGATGAACCTCGTCGTCGTGGAGGTGCCCTTCGAGGAGGACCAGCTCCACGCCCACCTCGACACCTCGGGGGGGATCGTCGAGATCGACCTCGGGCACCTCGAGGACGCCGACGTGCAGGTGAGCCTCGACTACGCGACGGCGAAGGCCATCCTCGTCGACGGCGACGCGCAGATCGCGCTGCAGGCGTTCCTCGCCGGCAAGATCCGCGTCGAGGGCGACCTCACGAAGCTCCTCGCCTTCCAGGCGGCCCCGCCCTCGCCGACCCAGGCCGCCGTCGCCGCAGCGCTCCAGGCGATCACGACCTGAGGCGCCGGCAGCGGCGCTACCCGACGATGGCGGGCAGCTCCCGCGCCAGCTCGTCGATCTCCCAGCGCCCCTCCTTCTCGATCGACGCGCCGAGGTGCCACGGCTCGTAGAGGTGGATCCTGCCGCCCTCGACGTAGAAGACGCGACCCGTCACCGTGCACGCCGACGAGGCGAGGTAGGCGACGAGCGGGGAGACGTTCGCCGGGTCGAACGGGTCGAAGGCCCCGGGGACCGGCGCGGAGAGGAGCTCGGCGAGGCCCGGCACCGTCGCGGTCATGCGCGTGCGCACGAGCGGGGCGATGGCGTTCACCCGGACGCCGTAGCGGGCGAGCTCCTGCGCCGCGATGATCGTCAGCGCGGCGATCCCCGCCTTCGCGGCGCCGTAGTTGGCCTGGCCCGGGTTCCCCTTGAGGCCCGAGGTCGACGACGAGTTGACGATCGCGGCCTCGACCCGCCGACCGGCCTTGGCCTCGGCGCGCCAGTGGGCGGCGGCGAAGCGGGTGAGCGCGAAGTGCCCCTTCAGGTGGACCGCGATGACGGCGTCCCACTCCTGCTCGCTCATGTTGACGAGCATCCGGTCGCGCAGGATCCCGGCGTTGTTGACGACGACGTCGAGGCGCCCGAAGGCCTCGAGCGCGAGGTTGACGAGCCGCTCGCCCGTCTCGAAGCGGGAGACGTCCGCGCTGTCCGCCACGGCCTCGCCGCCGAGGGCGCGCACCTCGTCGGCGACCGCCGCCGCCGCGGCGGCGTCCCGGCCGGTCCCGTCGGGCGAGGTGCCGGCGTCGTTCAGGACGAGGCGCGCTCCCTCCCGGGCGAAGAGCAGGGCGTGGGCACGCCCGAGGCCGCGCCCTGCGCCGGTGATGATCGCCACCCGCCCCTCGAGGGCACCCACGCTCGCCTCCCTCCCTCGACGGGCGCGCCCGCCGCCGGCCACGACGTTCGCGAACGCCGCCTCGGGCGGTCAAGGCCCGCCGCTCCCGGGACGGCCCCTGGGCGCGTCGGCGCAGCACCGGGAGGCCCCGCCCGCCGCCGCCTACCGCCGGGACCTCGACGGACGCGCCGGGCACGTGCCGGCTCGCGCCGGGCCCGCGACGAGGCGGGGGCCGACCTCGGCCGTCGCGGCCGTCGGGCGGCGGCGAGCCTCGCCGGGTGCCGTCGCGCTCGGCCGCGAGGGCCGCAGCGCGTCCACGCTGGCGCTCCGGCGGACGCCCGCGGCCATCGGGGCGCAGCGGCTCGTCGCTCGGAGTCCTCCGACGGCCCCGTCTGGCGTCGCGGCGACCTCCTCGGGGTCCGGACCGCCGTCGCGTCGCCGGGCGCCCGCCCCGCCCCCGGCGGCCCCTCGCCAGACAGGTCAGGCCGCGTAGAGGGTGACGGACGAGCCCGGCGCCACGAGCGCGCCCGGGGCCGGGTCGGTGGTGGTCGCCTTCGTGGCGAAGGGCGGTCCCACCTGCTCGGTGACGTCGAGGCCTGCGGCGCGCAGGGCCGCGACGGCGGCGGCGATCGTGTCGCCGGCGACGTCGGGGACCCGCACGAGCCGGGGGCCGCGCGACACGACCACGACGACCTCGCTGCCCACCGGGACGCCTGCGGTCCCCGGCGCCGGTGTCGTCGCGACGACGTCGCCGCGCGCCACGCTCGAGGAGTAGGCGAGGCGCTCGATCGGCTCGAGCCGCTCGCGCCGCAGCGTCGCGCTCACGACCTGCCAGGAGGACCCCGCCAACCCGACCGGGACGGTGCGCGGGTGCGGACCGAGGGACACGACGAGCACGACGCTGCTGCCGTAGGGGGCGCGGCCACCCGCGGGGCGCGTCGCCACGACGGTGCCCGCCGGGATCGTCTCGGAGTAGCGGTGCACGATCGAGGCGCGCAGGTGCGCTCCCTCGAGGCGCGCCGTCGCGCGCGAGGCGGGCTCGCCTGCCAGCGCGGGGACCTCGACGGGCGCGTGCCCGAGGGAGACCACGATCGCGACCGTGGCGCCGCGCCGCACGTGGCGGCCGGCAGCGGGCGACTGCACGAGCACGTCCCCGGCCGGCACCCGCGCCGAGTAGCGCCGTCCCGAGACGTCCAGGTGCAGCCCGGCGGCGAGGGCGAGGCGGCGGGCGCTGGCGAGCGAGGCGCCGAGGAGCGGCGGGACGCGCTCGCCGTAGAGGACGAAGCGGTAGTAGGCGCCGGCGCCGGCGCCGGCGGCGAGGAGGACGAGGACGAGCGCCACCGCGAGCGGCAGCCGACGCCGGCGGGCGGGAGCGGCCTCGAAGACCTCCTCCACCTCGGCCTGCCCGTCGAACAGGACCGGCGCGCCGGCGGGCGAGCCGGCGGCGGACGCGATCGGCTCGGGCCTCGTCGGGGCGCGCGGCCGTCGCGGCGCGAGCGGCAGCGGCGCGGGAGGCGGCAGGCTCGCGCGCAGGATCTCGAGGTGCGCGGCGAGCTCCTCGGCGTCGAGGCGGCCGAGGGGGTCGGCGATCGCCGCCTGGGCGAGGATCGGCGCGAGCGGGCCGAGCTCGGCGGCTGGCGGCAGCGCGGCTCCGACCCGGGCCATCAGCGTCGCGACGGTCGTGTCGCCCGAGAAGGGCACCCGGCCGGTCACCGCCTCGTACAGGGTGAGCGCGAGGGAGTAGACGTCCGAGCGGCCGTCCAGGGGGCGCCCCTCGGCCTGCTCGGGCGAGGCGTAGCGGGCGGTGCCGAGCACGGCGCCGAAGGGCTCGGTCGAGGCGGCCTCCGACAGCGCTCGCGCCAGGCCGAAGTCCGCGATGCGCACCCGCCCCTCCTCGTCGAACAGGAGGTTCGCCGGCTTCACGTCGCGATGCACGAGGCCGCGGCGGTGCGCGTAGGCGAGGCCGGCGGCGGCCTGGCGCCCGATCGCGGCCGCCTGCGCGGGGCTGAGGCGGGCGCCGGCGTCGAGGAGGTCGCGCAGGCTGCCGCCGCCGAGGTACTCGAGGACGAGGAACGGCCCGTCGGGCTCCTCCCCCCAGTCGTAGACGCCGAGCACGCTCGGGTGGCTGAGCGCGGCCGCGGCCTGCGCCTCGGCCCGGAAGCGGCGGAGGAAGGCCCCGTCGGCCGCCAGCCACGGGTGCAGCACCTTCACCGCGACGCGCCGGGACAGGCGCGCGTCGAAGGCGAGGTAGACGTGGCCGGACGAGCCGGTGCCGATGCCGGCGTCGAGCCGGTAGCGGCCGGCGAGCACGCGGCCCAGCTGGTCGGTCATGGTCGCCATACAGCCGGGCGCGATCCTAGTGTTGCACGAGCGCGCATCGTTGCTCACGATGCGGCCGTTACTGGCGTGGCAGCTCGCCCGTCTCGAGCAGCGCCTCGAAGCCCGCCTCGTCGACGAGCGGCACGCCCGCCGCCTCGGCCTTGGCGAGCTTCGCGGCGCCCGGCTCGCGCCCGACGACGAGGGCGTAGGTCTTCGCCGAGACCGACGAGGCCGCCCTGCCGCCGCGCGCGGCGATCGCCGCCTCTGCCTCCTCGCGGGTGTAGCGCTCGAGGGTGCCGGTGACCACGACGGAGCGGCCCTCGAGCGTCCTCGCGAGCGGCGCCGGGCCGCTCGCCGCGCGCGAGGTGAGGTCCACCCCGGCGGCGCGCAGCTTGTCGAGCAGGCGCTTCGTGCGATCCGCGGCGAAGAAGGCGACGATGCTCTCGGCGATCTTCGGGCCGACGCCCTCGAGCGCGGCGAGCTCCTCCACGCTCGCGACCGCGAGCGCGTCGAGGTCGGGGAAGGTCGCGCCGAGGAGGGCGGCGACCGACGGACCGACGTGCTCGATCGACAGCCCGACGAGGAGCCGCACGAGGCCCCGGCCGCGGGCCGCGTCGATGGCCGTGACGAGGTTGGCGGCGGAGAGCTCGCCGAAGCCCTCGAGCGGGGCCAGGTCGGCGACCCGGAGCGAGAAGAGGTCGGCGACGTCGGCGACGAGGCCGACGGTGACGAGCTGCTCGACGCGCCGCTCGCCGAGGCCCTCGATGTCCATGGCGGCGCGCGACGCGAAGTGCACGATCCGCTGCACCCGCTGGGCCGGGCAGTCCGGGTTGAGGCAGTAGTGCGCGGCCTCGGCCGGCAGGCGGACGAGCGGGCCGCCGCAGCTCGGGCAGCGCTGCGGGAAGGCCCAGGGGACCGAGCCGGGCGGCCGGCGGGCGAGGACGGGGGCGACGACCTCGGGGATGACGTCCCCCGCCTTGCGCACGATGACCGTGTCGCCGGGGCGCACGTCCTTGAGCCGCACCTGGTCCTCGTTGTGGAGGGTGGCGAGGCTGACCGTGGAGCCGCCGACGACCACCGGCTCGAGGCGGGCGAAGGGCGTCGCGCGCCCGGTGCGCCCGATCGAGACGAGGATGTCGAGGAGGGTCGTCGTGCGCTCCTCGGGCGGGAACTTGTAGGCGACGGCCCAGCGCGGCGCGTGCGCCGTCGAGCCGAGCGCTGCCTGGAGCGCGAGGTCGTCCACCTTGACGACGGCGCCGTCGATCTCGTAGGCGAGGTCGTGGCGGTGCGCCTCGAGGTCGGCGCAGTAGCGGTAGACGGCGTCGAGGTCCGCCACGCGCGCGATCCGCTCGTTCACGGGCAGGCCGGCCCGCTCGAGCAGCCTCAGGCTCGCCGAGTGCGTCGCGGGAGGGCGCGCGCTGCCTCCTCGGTCCCACTCGATGGCGGCGACCTGGTAGGCGAAGAAGGCGAGGGGACGGGAGGCGGTGATGCGGGGGTCCTTCTGGCGCAGCGAGCCCGCCGCGCAGTTGCGCGGGTTGGCGAAGAGGCGCTCGCCCGCCTCCGCCTGGCGCCGGTTCAGCTCCTCGAAGGCCGCGACCGGCAGGTAGACCTCGCCCCGCACCTCGAGGAGCGCCGGCGGGTGCGCGAGGGCGAGCTCGTGAGGCACCGAGGCGATCGTCGCCACGTTCGCCGTGACGTCCTCGCCGGTCGTCCCGTCGCCGCGCGTCGCGGCCTGGACGAAGCGGCCGTGCTCGTAGCGCAGCGACAGCGCGAGGCCGTCGATCTTCGGCTCGCACACGTAGGCCACCTTCGCCGGGTCCTGCCCGAGGCCACCCACGAGGCGCTCGACGCGCTGGCCCCAGGCGCGCAGCTCCTCGAGCGAGAAGACGTTGTCGAGGCTCATCATCGGCCGCTCGTGGCGCACCGGCGCGAAGAGCTCGAGGCGGGGGGCGCCGAGCGGTGCGGGCGGCGCGGCAGCGAGCTCCGGGTGGGCGGCCTCGAGGGCGCGCAGCTCGAGCACGAGGGCGTCGTACTCGGCGTCCGCGATCTCCGGCGCGTCCTCGACGTAGTAGCGCTCGGCGTGGTAGGCGATGAGGGAGCGCAGCTCGGCCGCGCGCGCGGCGGGGTCCGCCGCCGACGAGGCGCGGCTCGCGGCGAGCTGCGCGACGAGCGGCTCGCCGCCGGGCGAGGGCGGCGGCCCGGCCGCAGGGCGCGCCGGCGTCACGTCGCGATCCCCGAGCCCACGACCCGGTCCCCGACGTAGCAGGCGACGAGCTGGCCGGGCGCCACCCGGCGCGCCGGCACGTCGAGCTCGACCCCCCCGGCGCGCAGCCTCGCGGGAAGCGGCTCGCCGTGCGCGCTCGTCTGGACGAGCACGGCGGACCCCTCGGCGAGCGGTGCGCCGGTCCAGGTGCGCTCGCGCAGGGCGATCTCCCTCGTGAGCAGGCGCTCGAGGCCGCCGAGGCGCGCCTCGCGGCGCGCGGGGTCGAGCGCCACGACGTAGCGGCGGGCGGGCCCGCCGGCGCCGAGGTGGCGCCGCTGGCCGACGGTCACGAGCTCGAGCGCCGCGACCTCGCCGAGCGGCTCGCCCGTCTCGTCGTCGACGAGGCGCCCGGGGCCGAGGCGGGCGCGCGACGCGAGGAAGGCGCGCCGAGCCCGCGTCCCGGGCGCGACGAAGCAGACGTCCTGGCTGTCGGGCTTCGCGGCGGTGTGCAGGCCGAGCCTCGCGGCGGCGGCGCGCACCTCCGCCTTCGTCAGCGCGCCGATCGGCAGCACGAGCCGCTCGAGCTGGGCCTGCGTGAGCATCGCGAGCACGTAGGACTGGTCCTTGGCGGCGTCCACCCCCCGCCGCAGGACGCGGCCACCGTCGCCGGGCTCGACACGCGCGTGGTGGCCGGTCGCGAGCGCGTCGAAGCCGAGGCGCTCGGCGCGCCGGAGGAGGAGGCCGAACTTCAGGTGGCGGTTGCACGCCGCGCACGGGTTCGGGGTCTCGAGGCGCTCGTGCGCCGCCACGTAGGGATCGACGACGGCCGCCTCGAACTCGGCGACGTAGTTGAAGACGTGGTGGTCGATGCCGAGGCGGTCGGCGACCCGGCGCGCGTCCGCCACGTCGGCGAGCGAGCAGCACCCGGAGTCGGACTCCCCGCCCCACAGCTTCAAGGTGGCGCCGACGACCTCGTGGCCGTCCTCGAGCAGGCGGGCGGCGGCCACCGAGGAGTCGACCCCTCCCGACATGGCGACGAGCACGCGCACCGGATCAGTCTCCCAGGCCCCCGGCGCGCAGCTGCGCGACGGCACGGGGAATGGCCTCGAGGGCGTGGTCGATCTCCTCGGGCCGACTGGCGGCGCCGAGGCTGAGGCGCAGTGCGCCGCGTGCCTGGCTCGGCGCGAGGCCGATGGCCGCGAGCACGTGGCTCTCCTCGTGCGCCCCGCTCGCGCACGACGAGCCGATCGAGGCGGCGACGCCCCGGGCGTCGAGGGCGAGGAGGAGCTCCTCGCCCTCGACCCCCTCGACGAGGAGCGGGCAGGCGCCCGGTACCCGCAGGCTCCTCGGGACGCTCGGACGCAGGCCGGCGACGGCGGCCACGAGGCCGTCCTCGAGGCGGTCACGCAGCGCACGGACGCGCGCCGCCGTCTCGGCTCGACTGGCGGCGGTCGCCTCCGCCGCGGCGGCCATGGCGACGGCGCCGGCGACGTTCTGCGTCCCGGCGCGCAGGGCCGATTCCTGGCCGCCGCCGAGGAGCAGCGGGCGCAGGGCCGCTCGCGCGCGTCGCGACGCGATGAGGGCCCCGATCCCCTTCGGCCCGCCGAACTTGTGCGCCGACAGGCTCACGAGGTCGCACCCTCCCAGCACGGCGGGCAGGTCGAGCCAGGCGAACGCCTGGACGGCGTCGGTGTGCACGAGGGCCTCCGGAGCGAGCTCGCGCACGAGCGCGACGACCTCGGCGACCGGCTGGATGGTGCCGAGCTCGTTGTTCACCGCCATCACCGACACGAGGCGCACCCCCGGGTGCAAGGACTCGGCGAGCGCGTCGAGGTCGACGACGCCGTCGGGACGGGCCGGCACGGTGCGCGCGTCGCGCCGGCTCGCGGGGCGCAGCACGGCTCGGTGCTCGATCGCGCTCACGACGAGCGCCGCGCCGCTCGCCTCGACGCCGGCGACGGCGAGGTTGTCCGCCTCGCTGCCCCCGGAGGTGAAGACGACGTCCTCCGGCTCGCGCCCGACCAGGCGCGCGACGCGCTGGCGCGCCTCGTCGAGGGACCGGCGCGCCGCGCGCGCGAGGCGGTGCGCCCCGGAGGGGTTGGCGAAGGTCTCGCGCTCGGCGCGCACGAGCGCCTCGAGGGCGGCCGGGGCGATCGGCGTCGTCGCCGCGTGGTCGAGGTAGGCGGTCCGTGCGGCGGCCGGGCCGCGCACCCCCTCAGCCGGCGTAGCAGGCCGCTGCACTCTGGACGAGGTCGGGCAGCGCCGGCGCGCGCGGACCCGTCGTCAGGCGCGCGAGCCGGGGGGCGGGATCGACGCCGCGGGCGAAGCCGCTGAGCGACCGGGCGCGAAGCGAGAGCTCGAAGAAGCGCGTCGTGGCCCGTGCGACGACGGCGAAGGCGGCGCGATCGGCGCCGTCGTACGGACCGAGGTGCGGGGCGCGCTCGAGCGCGAGGAACCACTTGTCGGCGATCGGCACGGCGTCGTAGAGCGCGACGGAGTCCTGCGGCGGGTTGCAGGCGTCGGTGGCGCTCTGCACGACGAGGAGGGCGGGCGCGTCCGGCGGCGCCCCGTAGGCGCTCGGGCCGATCTCGATCTCGGCGCCCGACAGCACCGCGACCGACCGGAAGCGCAGGCCCGGCGCCAGAAAGCGCCGGTCGAAGGCGAGGGCGCCGACCGTCTCCCCGCCGTCGGACTGGCCGGCGAGGCCGACGTCGTCCGGCTCGACGAGGCCCCGCAGGACCCGGCAGGCGGGGTTGGCACCTCGCGCCGCGGCGGCGACCTGGCGCGTGACGAAGGCGACGTCGGCGGGCTGGTTCGCCACGTCCTCCTCCGCGCCGTCCCCCTCGGCGAGCACCGCTGCCCGGTTCGTGTCGGGGAAGATCGGGGCCACGACGACGAAGCCGTGGACCGTCCACGTGTCCAGCAGGGGCGCGTAGGTGTCGGGCGTGACCGCGAAGCCGTGGGCGAAGACGATGACCGGGTAGGGACCGTGGCGGTAGGCGGGGTGCGCGGCGCGCGTCTCGACGCCGGGGGCGCCGTTCGTCGTCGGGTAGCGGACCTCGGTCTCGAGGACCCTCCCCGGGCTCACCTGCCCAGTCGCGTAGTCGGTCGTCGGGCGCGTCGGGTCGACGAAGCGGCAGCGAGCCAGTCCGACGTGGAAGACGACGCGTCCCGGGGTGGTCGGGACGAGCCGGCGGGCGCCGACCGGGGCGGGCACGTCGGCCCGGCTGGCGTGCACGGCGACGAGGGCGCCGAGCACGACGAGGGCGCCGGCAGCGCCGGCGACGAAACGGCGCAGGCCGTAGCGGGGCGGTCGGGACGCGCCCGGCGGGCGGCGGCGCGGCGCGCTGGCGCGCGCCGGTGGGCGGCGCGCTGGGCGCCGTGGCGGCGGCACGGTCCGCCAGGCTACCGAGGACGCGCCGCCGAGGGCACGAGCCTCACGCCGGCTGGGCGACCATGACGACGAGCGCGGCGAGGAAGCACAGCGTCGTCCCGGCGGCGCCGAGGACGACGCGGCGCGCCGGCGCGCCGAGCGGCCCCGGCGGGCCGGCGCGGCGAGCGGCGAGGCCCGCCTGCAGCTCGCGCTCTGCCGGCCAGACGACCGCCGACGCGATCGCCACGGCGGCGAGCCACAGGCCGAGGCCGATCCACGGGAAGGCGCGGCGGGCGTCGGCCGGGTCGAGACCCAAGAGCGCGCCCCCGAAGACGGGCACGAGGAGGACGGCCCGGCTGGCGAGGTTGCGCCCCGGCGAGAAGTACCGGCGCGCGGCGTCGAGGGCGGCGAGGTCGCGGGCGCGCGCGACGGCGAGCGCGAAGGCGCCGCTCGCGCCGAGCGCGCCGAAGCCGACGAGCCCGGCGAGGACGTGGCACGCGAGGAGGGTCGCGAAGCCCGGTCCGGTCACGGCGTGCCGCGTGGTCGCCGCCGCACACGGCTAGCGTTGTAGCTAGTGAGTAGGTGGCGTTGATGGAGAAGGGGAGCGGGAACCAGCTCCGCCTCGACCCCCTCTCGGGGCGGTGGGTGGCCGTGTCCACGAGGCGCTCGGAGCGAGCTGCCGCCTTCCTCCCGCGCCAGCCGACGCCGGTCGACGTCGTGACGAGCTGCCCGTTCTGCCCGGGAAACGAGGACGCCACGCCGCCGGCGCTCGAGACCTACGGCAACGAGGGCGAGTGGCTCGTGCGCGTCGTTCCGAACCGCTACCCGGCCTTCGAGGGCAACGAGCCCTTCGTCGTCGTCCACCGCGGGCCGGTGTTCACCCAGGCGCCCGCCAGCGGGATCCACGAGGTGCTCGTCTTCTCCCCCGACCACCACCGCCAGTGGGCCTCCTTCGACGACCACCAGAGCGACCTCGTCATGGCCGCGATCCGGGACCGCATCGAGGAGCACGAGTCGACGCCGGGCCTGCGCTACAGCCAGCTCTTCGTGAACTTCGGCCGAGAGGCGGGGGCCTCCCTCGAGCACCCGCACGGCCAGCTGCTCGGGATCCCCTTCGTCCCGCGCGAGCTCGTCGACGAGCAGGGCGGCTTCGCCCGCTTCGCGGGCGGCTGTCTGCTGTGCACCGCGGCGGAGGCCGAGGAGCGCGCCGGCTACCGCCTGATCGAGGCGGGCGAGCACGCCGTCACCTTCGCCCCGTTCTGGAGCGGGACGCCCTACGAGATGCTCATCGTGCCGCGCGCGCACGAGGCGCACCTGCACCGGGCGAGCCCGCTCGACCTGTTCGGCGTCGGCATCGCGGTGCGCAACGCCCTCGCGGCGCTCGAGGCGCACTGCGGCGACCTCGCCTACAACGCCGTCTTCCACGCCGCCCCCTACCGGGCCTCGTCGCCGTTCCACTGGCACGTGCACATCCTGCCGAAGCTGACGACGCGCGCGGGCTTCGAGCTCGGCACCGGGGTCTACATCAACGTCGTCTCGCCCGAGCACGCCGCCGAGGACCTGCGGCGCGCGCTCGGCGAGCTCGCCCGTCAGCCCTCGGCAGGGCTCGCCTCGTAGCGACGGTCGCGCACGAGGGCGAACGCCTCGAGCAGGAGACCTGCCGCGGCCGGGTGCCCCGGCAGGAGGCGGTCGATGCCGGGAGCGGCGCGGTAGCCCTCGAGGAAGGCCTCCTGGTTGCGCCGCGCCCAGGCGCCGGCGAGCGCCTCGGCGAGCTCGGCCTCGTCGCTCGGCCGCAGCTGCGCGGCCTCCCGGGCGACCTGGCGCAGCGAGAAGCACATGTCGGCGACGTCCTCGAGCGGCGAGCCCGTGCGCGCCGGGAGCGAGGTGTGCGGCCGGCGCGACGCGTAGAGCGGGTCGTCGGAGAAGCCGGCGACGACCCACCCCGGCTCGGCGCGCATCACGCGGCGCAGGTGGTAGTCGCCGTGCAGTCGGATGGCGCGCCCCGTCGTCCCCGGCTCGAGCGCCGCGATCGCCCCGACGAGCGAGCGGGCGCGCTCGAGGCGCTCGAGCCCCTCGCCGCACCCCGCCGCCACGATGGCCGCCAGGGCCTCCGGCGTCGCGACCCGGTCGCCGAAGGCAGCGGCGAGGGCGAGGTGGAGGGAGCCGGTCATCGCCCCGAGGCGGCGCATCTCCGAGGCGAGGTCGCCGCCGGTCGCCGAGGTCGCCTCCTCGAGGTCCTCGGCCGGCGCGCCCGAGGCCTCGCGCACCTCCGCGGCGCGCGCGAGGAGGTCGCGAAGCGACGTCAGGGCGAGCAGGCGTCCCTCGAGGGCGCCCGGGAGGAACTCGCGCACGAGGGCGACGTCGAAGCCCTCGGCGCGCCAGGCCGCGATCGGGGCGAGCATCGCGTTGAAGCCGACGCTGTCCAGGCGCAGCATCGCCTCGACCTCCGGGCGCACGCCCGGCTCGAGCACGCGGTAGCACTTCATGAACAGGCGGTCGTCGAACACGAGCGACGCGTGCGAGACGAGGGTCGAGACGTGGCGGACCCGCTCGGCGTGCTCGGCGCCTTGCGTCGCGAGGTCGAGGAGCTCGAGGGCCAAGGTGTCGTCGGCGAGCGCCTCGTAGACGAGGACGTCCTCGCCGCCGTCGTCCGCCGACCCGATGATCGCCTCCTCGCGCCCGCCGAGCATTCCCGCCACCGCGGCGGGGTTGCGCCAGCCGACGAGGAGCTGGAAGCGCCGCTCGCCGCGCCCGACGAGGAGCCGGGCGAGCCCCGGGCGCCCGTCGCGCAGCACCGAGTACGAGAGCAGGGCCGCTGGCGCCGGCGCGAGGCCGGCGATCGCCAGGCCGAACCAGGGCTGGCGCTCGAGGTAGGCGAGCGCGAGGGGCGCGAGGGACTCGGCGGTCGGTGCCATCAGCGCTCCTCCAGCTCGAACCAGTAGAAGCCGTAGGGACCGAGGGTGATCTGGTAGCCGTCGGTGGCGGGGGGGAACGCCGAACGGCCGATCAGCTCGATCGGCCGGAGCCCCTCGAAGCGTCCCAGGCTGAGCTCGGTGGCCTGCGCGAACCGGGAGAGGTTGGCCACGCACAGGATCGTCTCCCGCCCGCCGGGCTCCCCGCGCTCGCCGGAGCGCACGTAGGCGAGCACCGACGGGTTGTCGGCCGGCAGCACCTCGAGGCTGCCCGTGGCGAGCACGAGGTGGTGCCGGCGGATCGCGAGCATCCGGCGCAGCCAGTGGAGGAACGACGAGGTGTCCCGCAGCGCCGACTCGACGTTCAGCGCCTGGTAGCCGTACACGGGGTCCATGAGCGGCGGCAGGTGGAGCTGCGCGAAGTCGGCCCGGGAGAAGCCGCCGTTGCGGTCCGGCGTCCACTGCATCGGCGTGCGCACCGCGTCGCGATCGCCGAGGTAGATGTTGTCGCCCATCAGGATCTCGTCGCCGTAGTACAGGACGGGCGCCCCCGGCAGCGACAGCAGGAACGCGTAGAGCAGCTCGGCGACGCGCCGGTCGTTGTCGATGAGCGGCGCGAGCCGGCGCCGGATGCCGAGGTTCTTGCGCATCCGCGGGTCCGCCGCGTACTCCTGGTACATGTAGTCGCGCTCGTCGTCGGCGACCATCTCGAGCGTCAGCTCGTCGTGGTTGCGCAGGAAGATCCCCCACTGGCAGTTCGGCGGGATGGCGGGGGTCTGGGCGAGGATCTCGGTGATCGGGAACCGCTGCTCGCGGCGCACCGCCATGAACATGCGCGGCATGAGGGGGAAGTGGAAGCACATGTGGCACTCGTCGCCGTCCCCGAAGTAGTCGACGACGTCGGCGGGCCACTGGTTCACCTCGGCGAGCAGCACCCGCCCGGGGAAGTCGCGGTCCATCTCGCGCCGCAGCCGGCGGAGGAAGGCGTGCGTCTCGGGCAGGTTCTCGCACCTCGTCCCGTCCCGCTCGTAGAGGTAGGCGACCGCGTCGAGGCGGAAGCCGTCGAGGCCGACCTCGAGCCAGAAGCGGAGCACCGAGACGATGGCGTCGCGCACCTCGGGGTTGTCGAAGTTGAGGTCCGGCTGGTGGTGGAAGAAGCGGTGCCAGTAGTACTGACCCCGGACTGGGTCGTAGGTCCAGTTCGACGGCTCGGTGTCGCAGAAGATCACCCGCACGTCCGACCAGCGCTGGTCGTCGTCGGACCACACGTACCAGTCCGCCTTCGGGTTGTCCCGCGACGAGCGCGACTCCTGGAACCACGGGTGCTGGTCGCTCGTGTGGTTGATGACGAGGTCGGCGATGACCCGGATGCCGCGCGCGTGCGCCTCGTCGACGAGGCGCTTCACGTCCTCGACGGTGCCGAGCTCGGGCGCCACCGAGAAGTAGTCGGCCACGTCGTAGCCGCCGTCGCGAAGCGGCGAGGGGTAGAACGGGAGGAGCCAGATGCAGTCGATCCCGAGCCACGCGAGGTAGTCGAGCTTCTCGATGACGCCCTCGAGGTCCCCGACGCCGTCGCCGTCGGAGTCGTAGAAGCCCCGGACCCCGAGCTCGTAGAAGACCGCCCGCCGGTACCAGTGGGGGTCGTCGTCGAGCGGGCGTGCGCGCTCGGCGACGCCGAGGCTCACGAGGGACGGGTCGCGAGCGGGTGCAGCCATCGAGCGAGAGGCTAACGGCGCGGCGGACTCACGCCCCGGCCCTCGCCGGGGCGGCTGGCCACGTCACGCCGACCGGACGCGCTCGACGTCCGCCCCGATGGCGACGAGCTTCTCGACGAAGCGCTCGTAGCCACGGTCGATGTGCTCGACGCCGGTGACCGAGGTCTCGCCCTCGGCGACGAGCCCGGCGAGCACGAGCGCCGCGGCGGCGCGGATGTCGGGCGCGCGCACCGGCGCCCCGGACAGGCGGGGCACCCCCCGCACGACGGCGTGGTGGCCCTCGGTGCGGATGTCAGCGCCCATCCGGCGCAGCTCGTCGACGTAGCGGAAGCGGCCGGCGAAGAGGTTCTCGCTCACGATCGCCACCCCCGAGGCGACGCTCAGCATCGTCACGATGAAGGGCTTGTAGTCCGTCGCCACCCCCGGGTACGGCAGGGTCGACACGTCGACGGACCGGAGCGAGCCGCTCGAGCGCACGAGCAGGCCCGAGGCGGTGACCTCGATCTCCATGCCCATCGCCGTCAGCTTCTCGAGCAGCATGTCCATGTGGTCGTGGCGCGCGCCGCGCAGGTGGACCTCGCCGCCGGCGAGCCCGACGGCGGCGCAGAACGTCGCCGCCTCCACCCGGTCGGCGACCGTCACGTGCGTCGCCGGGTGCAGCTCGTCGACCCCCTCGACCTCGATGCGCGACGTCCCCGCCCCCCGGATCCGGGCACCCATCGCGACGAGCAGCTCGGCGAGGTCCTGCACCTCGGGCTCGCGCGCCGCGTTCTCGATGAGCGTCGACCCCTTGGCCAGGGTCGCCGCCATGAGCACGTTGTCGGTCGTGGTGTGGCTCGGGTACTCGAGCACGACCCGCGTGCCGACGAGGCGGTCGCAACGTCCCTCGACGTAGCCGTGCTCGGTCGTGAAGCGCGCGCCGAGGTCCGAGAGCGCCTTCAGGTGCATGTCGATCGGCCGCTGCCCGAAGTCGTCGCCGCCGGGGAGCGAGACGCGCGCGAAGCCCTGGCGAGCGAGCAGCGGGCCGAGCACGACGACCGACGCGCGCATCTTCTCGACGAGCTCGTAGGGGGCGACGGGCGTGAGCGCCTCCGGGCAGGTGACCTCGAGCGCCCCGTCGGCGCCGCGCGCCACCCGCGCCCCGGTCGCGGCGAGCACCTCGCCCATGATCGCCACGTCGGTGATGCGCGGCACGTTGTGCAGCCGCGTCGTCCCCGGGGCGAGGAGGCACGCGGCCATGAGCTTGAGCGCCGAGTTCTTCGCGCCCTGGATGACGACCTCGCCGGCGAGGTCGCGGCTCGGCCTCGCGATGATGCGCTCCATCGCCGGCAGCGTAGTGTGGCGCGCGCCCGCGTCCGCGGGCCCACGTTGCGCCGGTACCGCCTGCCCTCTAAGGTCGATCGCCGTGGCGAACGAGCGGCAGGCGCCCGACCGGAACCTGGCCCTCGAGATCGTCCGGGTGACCGAGGCGGCGGCCGTCGCCGCCAGCCGCTGGATGGGTCGCGGCGACAAGGAGGGGGCCGACGCCGCCGCGGTCGACGCGATGCGCTTCGTCCTGCACACCGTGTCGATGGACGGCATCGTCGTCATCGGCGAGGGGGAGAAGGACGAGGCCCCGATGCTCTACAACGGCGAGCGCATCGGCGACGGGTCGCCGCCCGAGGTCGACATCGCCGTCGACCCGATCGACGGTACACGCCTCACCGCCCTCGGACGCGGCGGCGCGCTCTCGGTGATCGCCCTCGCCGAGCGCGGCACGATGTTCAATCCCGGCCCCGCCGTCTACATGGAGAAGCTCGCCGTCGGCCCGGAGGCGGCCGGGCGCGTGTCCATCGAGGCCACGCCGGCCGAGAACCTGCGAGAGATCGCGAAGGCGAAGGGGACCTCGGTCGGCGATCTCACCGCCATCGTGCTCGACCGGCCGCGCCACGCCGAGCTCATCGAGGAGATCCGGCGTGCCGGCGCCCGCATCCGGCTCATCACCGACGGGGACGTCGCCGGGGCGATCGCGACCGCGTGGCCGGACTCGGGCGCCGATGTCCTCTTCGGCATCGGCGGGACCCCCGAGGGGGTGATCGCCGCGGCCGCCCTGCGGGGGATGGGCGGCGAGATCCAGGGCCGGCTGTGGCCCCGCAGCGAGGAGGAGCGCGCCGCGATCGAGGCCGCCGGCTACGAGATCGACAAGGTCCTCGGCATCGACGACCTCGTTCGCAGCGACAACTGCTTCTTCGCCGCGACGGGCATCACCGACGGCGAGCTGCTGCGCGGCGTGCGCTACACGAGGGCCGGGGCGACGACGGACTCCCTCGTCGTGCGCTCGATGTCGGGGACCGTCCGGCTCGTCGTCGCGCGGCACCGCATCGAGAAGATGCGCCAGTTCCGCCTCATCGACGTGGCGAACTGAGGCGTTCGGCCCCGAGCCGTGCCGGCGGCGTCGGGGCGCGCGCCGGCTCGACGTCAGCCGTGGAGGGCGACCCCGACCTGCAGCGCGAACCGCACGATGCCGGGCGTGCGCGCGCGGTCCTCGATCTCGGCGACGTCGGTGACGACGACGTCGACGGGCACCGGCAGGTCCGTGAGGGAGCGGAGCATGGCGATCACCGCATCGTGGTGACGACCCTCGAGGCGATCGAGGACGACGAGCACGTCGATGTCGGAGTCCGGCCCGTCGTCGCCCCGGGCGACCGAGCCGAACAGCACCACCTTGCGCGGCGCGAAGCGCTCGACGAGCCGGTCCACGACGTCGGGTACCCACTCCGACAGCGCCCGCCCCCCGTAGGTGGCCTTGCCAGCCCGTACCTGCCGGTCAGGGGCCGCCATCGCGACCTCCACGCGTCGCCACCCAGGCGCCGGCGCGCCGGCTCGCCGGGACGGCGAGGTGCCCGATCACCGGGGCGCGCCCGGCGGCACGATCGCAGCCCTCGGGCAGCCCGGCGTCTCCGAACGGCTGGGCGCGCCGGCTCGCCCGAGGCGCGCCGGCTCGCACGCGGCCCGTACCCGGCGCGCGCGGCACCTTCGGCCATGCGCTCGGCCGAATCGCCGTCCGCCTCGCGAGGGCGCCGAGGGCGTCGCACGGCGCAGCGGCGCCTGCGACGACGCCTCCGCTCCTGACGCAGCGCCACCTCGC
Organism: Acidimicrobiales bacterium; assembly: GCA_035294085.1. NCBI lineage: Bacteria > Bacillati > Actinomycetota > Acidimicrobiia > Acidimicrobiales > Acidimicrobiales bacterium. Next base: position 69,373 of record DATGLP010000014.1, read on the forward strand.
GACATCGGCACATCGTCGCAGGTTCTCGCCGGCCAGGCCAGACGGGTGCCGCGGGGCAGCGGCTGGTCGGTCCGGCCGGGGCCCGAGCCGCTTCGAGGCGCGGCACGGGAGGGGGGCCGCCGCTCGCCGGCCGCCTGCGATCTCGCGCCAGGCGCGAGGTGGGCTCGTCCGGCCGGCCCCGCCGGGCTCGACGCGCCTCGACGACTGCCCCGGACCGACGCCCGGCCCGTCGGCCCGGACGCAGGGGCCGCGGGCGGCTCACGTCGCCGATCCGCCTCGGCGGCGCCCCCCTGCCGCCCCGGGTCGATCGCCGCGTGCGACCCGGCGCGCCGGTCGCCGACGCCCGCGCGCGGCGCGCCCCGCATCGGCCCGTGAGGCGGCGAGCGCGAGCTCGGTCAGGAGCCCCGCTGCCTCGCGCTCGCCGAGCCCGTGGTCGCGGCACAGCGAGCGCCAGGTCCCGAAGGACACGGCGTGGCCGACCACGGCTCGCACGCGAGCCGGCGCGGCGGGGAAGGCGGCGGCGAGCACCGACGCGTAGCCGTGTTCCGCACGGCGCAGCTGGTCGCGAACGGTCGCCGGCACGTGCTCGAGCTCGCCGTAGATGCGCGTCAGCATCGCCTCCCCGTCCCGGTAGTAGCGGTAGAGGTCCTCGAGGCCCGCCGTCAGGCGCTCCTCGGGATCGTCGATCCGTGCCCAGGCCTCGGGGTCGGGCAGCCGCTGGCGCGCCAGCCAGTGCGCGGAGCACGCCGCATAGAGCGCCTCCTCGTCGGGGAAGTGGCGGTAGACGGTGAGGCGCGTCACGCGCGCGGCCTCGGCGATGGCCGCGATCGTCGTGGCGCGCGGTCCGAGCGTCTCGTGCATGCGCACGGTCGCCTCGACGATGCGCCGGCGCGTCGCCTCGACTTGCGCCGCCCGGCGCACCATGCGGTACGCGCGTCGCTTGGGTGAACGTTGCTGTTCAGCCAACCCTTGACGCCCCCTCGAGGATGAGGCCATCATTTCGATGAACGCAAGCGTATCTTCAAGAGGAAGGAGCCCCCGATGGCCGAGCGCGCGGCGCCCGTGACGGTCGTCCGGCCGGGCGAGGGAGCCGAGGGGTCCCTGGGGTCGATCGGCGTGGTGTTCAAGCTGTTCGGCAAGGACACCGGGGGGCAGCTCTCGATCGTCGAGCACCCCTTCCCCGTCGGGGCGATCGTCCCCCCGCACCTGCACACCCGCGAGGACGAGTTCTCGATCGTGACCGAGGGCGAGATCGGCTTCCGCTCCGGCGACGACGAGGTCGTCCTCGGCCCGGGCGGCTACGTCACCAAGCCGCGCAACGAGCTGCACACGATGTGGAACGCGGGCCAGGTCCCGGCCCGGATGATCGAGGTGATCCAGCCCGCCGGCTTCGAGGGCTTCTTCTGGGAGCTCGCCGAGCACCTCGCGGCCGGGGCGCCCGACCCGCAGACGGTGGGGCGCCTCGCCGAGCGCTACGGCCTCGTCTTCCGGCAGGCGCCGTGGCTCGCCGACGTCGTCGCCCGCTACCACCTGCCCGAGCGCGATCCCTTCGGCCCGGCGTGAGGCGACCGGCCCCGGCGCGCCGGGTCCTCACGCGCGCAGGCGCCGCTCCATGACGGCGAAGTCCTCGCCGTCGCGCCAGGCCGGCAGGCGTGCCGTCGCCTCGTAGCCGCGCCGAGCGCACGCCTCGGCGCCACGTCCGGACGCCGCGACCAGGAGGCGCACCCGCGCGCAGCCGCGGGCCAGCGCGAGGCGCTCGACCTCGCCGAGCAGCTGGCCGCCGACGCCGAGGCCGCGCTCGACGCGCGCGACCACGAGGTCGTCGAGCTCGACGACGTCGCGGTGCACCGCGCCGGTCGCGAGCCCGACGAGACGCTCGTTCTGCCAGGCCGTGATGGCGAAGGGTTCGGCACCGGGTCCGCAGCCTCCCTCGCCCGGCGCGCCGCGCTCCTCGGCGGCCCAGGCGAGCGCCCGTTCGTCGAGGCGGCCGCTCAGGCGGAAGGACAGCTCGCGACCGCCGCGCCCGACCACGACGGGGGCGCCGAAGGCGACGTCGGCGATCACCCGCCACGGCCGCAGCGGCGCGTCCTCGTCCTGCTCGAGCAGGCTGATGCGCTCGACGAGGACGTCGGCTCGGTAGCCGGCGAGAGCGCGCAGCGCGGCCGCGAGGCGCTCGGGAGGACAGCGCGCCAGCGTGACGTGGGGCACGAACGGCCGCACGGGCCGACCCGGCGGGGGCGCGAGCGGCCCGGCGGCGAGGGCACCCTGCAGCGCGGCGAGCCGGCCCGCCGCGTCCTCGACCGCGAGGTAGACGACGCGGCTGCCCCGAGCGAAGGTCGCCGGCGGGCCGAGGCGGAGCTCGATCGGCGCGGCGCCGGCCGCGCTGCGCCGGAGATGGGCGAGCACGGCGTCGAACTCGTCCTCGCGGACGTTGCGCGGGGGCACGAGGGTCACGTGGGCCGCGAGCCGGTCGAGCTCTCCGCTCGACAGGGCGCGGCGCAGCCCGTCCACCTCGGCGGCGACGCGCCCCTCGAGGACGAACGCCACGAGGAGCCGCCGGCGCGCCGCCACCGCTACGAGCCGGGCGCCGCCCCCGCCGCCTCGAGGCGCACCCGGGCTCGGCGCCGCGCCGCCTCGGCGGAGTCCGGGGCGAGCAGCCCGAGCATCGCGCCGACGAGCCGCTCGGCGCCCGGGACCGCCTCCGGCCCGGCCTCGACCACCTCGGCGCGCGCCTCGGCTGCCTCGAGGGCGCGCCGGGCGCGCGCGACGTCGATCTCGCCCGCCAGCTCGGCGACGCCGGCGAGGATCTGGACCTTCTCGGCGTCGACGTGGACGAAGCCGCCGTGCACGGCGGCGCGCACCTCGGTCCCCTCGCCCGCCGCCGCCCCGGGGCCGGCGATGCGCACGACCGAGATGTCCACGGCGCCGACGAAGTCCTCGTGGCGAGCGAGGAACGCGATCTCGCCCTCGTCGGTGCGCATCGACACCTCCTCGGCCTCGCCCTCGTACAGGACGCGCTCGGGCGTCACGAGCTCCACGCGGAACGTGGCGGCCATCTGCTAGGCCCCGGCGAGCTGCTTCGCCTTCGCGAGGACGTCGTCGACGCCGCCGACGTTCAGGAAGGCCTGCTCCGGAACGTCGTCGAGGTCGCCGCCGACGAGCGCCTCGAAGCTGCGCACCGTCTCGTCGATCGGCACGTAGACGCCGGGCTGGCCGGTGAAGACCTCGGCGACGAAGAAGGGCTGGGAGAGGAAGCGCTGGATCTTCCGGGCCCGGGCCACCGTGAGGCGGTCCTCCTCGGAGAGCTCGTCGAGACCGAGGATGGCGATGATGTCCTGGAGCTCGTTGTAGCGCTGGAGGATCCGCTTGACGGCCTGCGCGCAGTTGTAGTGGCGCTCGCCCACCACCTCCGGCGCCAAGATGTTGCTCGTCGAGGCGAGCGGGTCGACGGCCGGGTAGATGCCGAGGGCGGCGATCTGGCGGGACAGCTCGGTCGTGGCGTCGAGGTGGGTGAAGGTGGTGAACGGCGCCGGGTCCGTGTAGTCGTCCGCCGGGACGTACACGGCCTGCAGCGACGTGATCGAGCGTCCCCGCGTCGAGGTGATCCGCTCCTGGAGCTGGCCCATCTCGTCCGCGAGCGTCGGCTGGTAGCCGACGGCGGAGGGCATCCGCCCGAGCAGCGTGGAGACCTCGGAGCCCGCCTGGACGAAGCGGAAGATGTTGTCGATGAACAGGAGCACGTCCTGGCCCTTCACGTCGCGGAAGTACTCGGCCATCGTGAGGGCCGAGAGCGCGACGCGCAGCCGCACGCCGGGAGGCTCGTCCATCTGCCCGTAGACGAGGGCGGTCTTCTCGATGACGCCGGACTCCTGCATCTCGAGCCACAGGTCCGTGCCCTCGCGTGTCCGCTCGCCGACGCCGGCGAAGACCGACACGCCGCCGTGCTGCTGCGCGACGCGCCGGATCATCTCCTGGATGAGCACGGTCTTGCCCACGCCGGCACCGCCGAACAGGCCGATCTTGCCCCCCTGCACGTACGGCTCGAGCAGGTCGATGACCTTGATCCCGGTCTCGAACAGGAGCCGCCGCGGCTCGAGCTCCTCGAAGGGGGGCGGCTCGCGGTGGATCTCCCAGCGGTCGTCGGGCTGGCCGATGTCCTCGGTGTCGAGCGGCTCGCCGATGACGTTGAAGACGTGGCCGAGGACGGCGTCGCCGACGGGGACGGTGATCCCCCGCCCGGTGTTGCGCACGACCGCGCCGCGCCGCAGGCCGTCGGTCGGCTTGAGGCAGATGCAGCGCACACGGCCCTCGCCGATCTGCTGCGCGACCTCGGCCGTGATCACGACCTCGCGCCCTTCGACCTCGAGCGGCACCTCGAGGGCGACGTTGATGCCGGGTAGCGCGTGCGGCGGGAACTCGACGTCGATGACGGGACCGGCGATCGCGACGACCCTGCCGTCCTCGAGCGCCGTCTCGCTCGCGGGGCGCGTCTCGGTGATGCTCATGCGGCCTACTCCTCGCTGTAGGGGATAGCGACTGCCCGCTCGGCGCCAGCGGCGCGCCGGAGCGCCTCCGCGCCGCCGACGATCTCCATGATCTCGGTGGTGATCGCCTCCTGCCGGACGCGGTTCATGACGCGGCGGAGGTTGACGATGAACTCCTCGGCGTTCTCGGTGGCCGCCGCCATGGCACGCTGGCGCGCGGTGTGCTCGGAGGCGGACGCCTCGAGCAGTGCCTGGAAGACCTCGGCCTCGGCGTACTGGGGGACGAGGAGCTCGAGCAGGTCGGCGGGGCCGGGCTCGAAGTCGTAGAAGCCGGCGGGCGGGCCGTCCCGGTGGAGCACGCCCTCGGGCGGGACGAGGGGGAGGAGCTGGCGGACCTCGACGCGCTGGAGGCCGGCCGAGACGAAGCGCGTCGAGACGAGCTCGACGAGGTCGACCTCGCCGGCGAGGAAGGGGGGCACGACCTCGTGCGCCACGCGACGCGCGTCGGCGAAGGTCGGCCGGTCGGTCACGTGGGTGAGGGCGCAGTCGATCCGCCGCCCCCGGAAGCGGAAGTAGGACTGGGCCCGGCGTCCGACCGTGACGAGGCGGTAGGACCGGCCCTGCGCCTCCCCCTCGGCGAGGAGGCGCTCGGTGCGCCGCAGCACCGTCGAGTTGTAGGCGCCGCACAGGCCCCGGTCGCTCGCGATGGCGACGACCGCGACGCGCCCGGGCGCCTCGGGAGATCCGAGGAGGCGCGACCCGCCGGGGCTGTCGGCTGCGGTCACCGCGAGGACGCGCCCGATCCCCTCGACGTAGGGGCGGGAGCCGGCGATGCGACCCTGGGCGCGCACCATCTGGGAGGCGGCGATCAGCTCGAAGGCGCGTGTGATCTTCTTCGTCGCCTCGACGCTGCGGATCCGCCGCCGCAGCACGCGCTCCTGGCCGCCCGCCATCTACCCCGCCTCGCTCGTGCCGGCGGGCGCGCCGGCGGAGAACGCCGCCTTCGCCTCCTCGATCGCGTCGACGAGCTTGCCCTCGTCGGGCAGCGCCCCGGTCGACCGTACGTGCTCGAGCAGCTCGGGGTGCGAGGCGCGCAGGTGCGCCCTGAGCGCCTGCTCGAAGCGCTGGACGTCCTCGACCGCGAGGTCGTCGACGAGGCCGCGCACCCCCGCGAAGATGACGAGGACCTGCTCCTCGACCGGCATCGGCTGGTTGATCCCCTGCTTCAAGAGCTCGGTCAGCCGGTAGCCGCGGTCGAGCTGCGCCTGGGACGCCTTGTCGAGCTCGGAGCCGAACGTCGCGAAGGCTTCGAGGTCGCGGAACTGCGCGAGGTCGATCTTCAGCGAGCCGACGACCGACTTCATCGCCTTGATCTGCGCGGCGCCGCCGACGCGCGAGACGGAGATGCCGATGTTCATCGCCGGGCGGACGCCCGCGTTGAACAGGTCGGCCTCGAGGAAGATCTGGCCGTCGGTGATCGAGATCACGTTCGTCGGGATGTAGGCCGAGATGTCACCGGCCTTCGTCTCGATGATCGGCAGCGCCGTGAGCGAGCCGCCGCCCATCGCGTCCGAGAGCTTGGCTGCTCGCTCGAGCAGACGCGAGTGCAGGTAGAAGACGTCCCCGGGGTACGCCTCGCGCCCGGGCGGGCGGCGCAGCAGGAGCGAGAGCTGGCGGTACGCCTCGGCCTGCTTGGAGAGGTCGTCGTAGACGATGAGCGCGTGCTCGCCGCTCTCCATCCAGTGCTGGCCCATCGCGCACCCGGCGTAGGGGGCGAGGTACTTGAAGGGCGCCGACTCCGAGGCGGGCGCCGCGACGACGACCGTGTAGTCGAGCGCCCCGAACTCCTCGAGGGTGGACACGATCTGGGCGATCGTCGAGCCCTTCTGCCCCACGGCCACGTAGATGCACTTCACGCCCGTGCCCCGCTGGTTGATGATCGTGTCGAGGGCGATCGTCGTCTTGCCGGTCTTGCGGTCGCCGATGATGAGCTCCCGCTGCCCGCGCCCGATCGGGGTGATCGCGTCGATCACCTTGATCCCGGTCTGCAGCGGCTCGCACACGGGCTGGCGCTTGACGATGCCGGGCGCCTGGATCTCGAGGCGCCGCAGCTGGGTCTCGCCGAGCGGGCCCCGGCCGTCGACCGGCTGGCCGAGCGGGTTGACGACGCGCCCGAGGAGGGCGTCGCCGACCGGCACCGACAGGATGCGGCCGGTGGCGCGCACGAGCTGCCCCTCGTCGAGGCCCTCCACCGGGCCGAGCACGACGGCGCCGATCTCGTCCTCGTCGAGGTTGAGGGCGAGCCCGAGCTCGCCGTTCTCGAACTCGAGGAGCTCGTTCACCGAGGCGTTCGGCAGGCCGCTGATGCGCGCGATCCCGTCGCCCACCTCGGCGATGCGCCCGACCTGCTCGGCGGCGAGCTCGGTGCGCAGCTCGGAGAGGTGGCGTGCGAGCGCCCGGGCGATGTCGTCGGGGTTGATCGTGAGCTCAGCCATGGTGGTCCTTTCGGGTCCTCGAGCCTTCGTCGTTCAGGCACCCGGCGCGAGCAGGTCGCGCAGGTGCTCGAAGCGCTGCCGCAGCGTGCCGTCGATGACGAGGTCGCCGACGCGCACCAGCATGCCGCCGACGAGCGAGGGATCGACCACGACGCGCAGCTCCACCTCGCGCCCGACGAGGCGCGCCAGGGCCGCGGCGAGCCGGTCTGCCTCGGCTCGCTCGAGCTCGACCGCGGCGCGCACCTCCGCGAGGCGCCGGCCGCGCTCGAGGGCGGCGAGCTCGACGAGCCACTCGATCGTGCCGACGAGGTCGCGCACCCTCCCGGCGCGCAGCACGTAGGAGACGAGGCGCACCGTGGCCGGGCGGGCGCGCCCCGAGAGCAGGTCGGCCACGACCGCGGCGCGCGCCGCGTACGGCGCGTTCGCGTCGACGAGGGCGCGGCGCAGCTCCGGGTAGTCGTCGACGAGGCGGGCGACGCGGAACAGCTCGTCCTCGACCTCCTCGACCTCGCCGACGGCCGCCAGCTCCTCGAGGACGCGCTCGGCGTACCCGCCGATGCGCCGGCGCGTGAGCGCCCGGGAGGCGGCCGGCTCGGGCTGGGCGGGCGCGCCCGAGCGGAGCCGGTCGAGCGCCGCCGAGCCGAGCTCGACGAGCTCGGCGACGACGCGGGTGAACTCGCGGGCGTTCTCGGCACGCACGGCGAAGGCGACGAGCGACGCGCTCGGGGCGGCGCCCCCCTCGAGCAGGTCGCCGACGATGGCGGCGCGGGTCGCGGCCTCGATCCCCGGGTCGCACAGCACCTGGCGCAGCTGCGACGAGCGGGTGAGCGCGCGCGCGAGCTCGACGAGCTCGGCGACGACCTCCTCGAGACGCCCGGCCGCCGCCGCGCTCTCGAAGGCGGCGGCCGCGTAGCCGCGCACCCGCTCGTTCACGCCGACACCTCCGCCTCGGCTGCCGCGATCGCCTCGTCGATGAGCCGGTGCTGCAGGGCGGCGTCGAGCTCGGCGGCCACGACCCGGCGCGTCGCCTCGAGGACGAGCAGACCCACCTCGGTGGCGACCTCCTGCTCGGCTCGCGCACGCTCGCGCGCCACCTCCACCTCGGCCCGCTCGACGAGGCGGGCGCGCTCGGCCTCCGCCCGGCGTCGCCCCTCGGCGACGAGCTGCTCGGCGGCGCGCCGCGCCTGGGCCACGACGGCCTCGGCGTCGGCCTCGGCCGCCTCGAGCGCGGCGCGCCGGTCCGCCACGAGCGCGGCGGCGGCCGCCCGGGCCTGCTCGCCCGCGTCGAGCTGGGCGGCGATCGCCTCGGCGCGCCTCTCCAGCGCCGTCCGCAGGAAGGGGACGACGTAGCGGACGATGAAGGCGATGACGAAGACGAGCGCGACGAGCTCGAGGACGTAGGACTCGCCGAAGTTCGCCGCCGCCAGCACGCTCAGACTCCGCTGCCCGCGCGTGCGCGCGACGCGACCTCGTCGATGACGTCACGATGGCGCGCCACGTCGACGCTCACCCCCACGACCGCCTGCGCCGCCTCGGCGACGAGCACGTCGAGGCGCCCGGCGAGCTCGTCGCGCGCCGCGCGCCGGGCCTGCTCGATGAGCGGGGCCGCCGCCGCGACGATCCGGTCGTGCTCGGCCGTCCCCTCGGCGCGCGCCTCGGCGACCAGGCGCTCGACCGTGCGCGCTGCCTCCTCGAGCACGGCGCGCCCGGCCGCGCGCGCCGCCTCGAGGCGGTCGAGGCGGGCCTGCTCGAGGCGCGCCGCCTCCGCGCTCCCCTCGTCGCCGGCCTCGAGCCCGGCGCGGATCCGGCGCTCCCGCTCCTCGCGCGCCGCGGCGAGCGGCGGGAGGACCACCTTCGCCATCGCGCCCAGCACGACGAGGAAGATGACGAGCTCGGCGATGAAGGTGCCGTTCGGCAGCAGGAAGATCGAGCCGAGCGCCATCTCCCCCCTACTTCTTGTAGAGGACGAAGACGAACAGCGCCATGAAGACGAGGTTGATGAAGTACATCGCCTCGACGAGGCCGACGACGATGAACATGATCGTGAACAGCCGGCCCTGCGCCTCCGGCTGGCGGGCGACGCCGGCGATCGTCTGGGAGCCGGCGAGGCCGTCGCCGATGGCGGCGCCGACGGCACCGCCGCCGAGCGCCAGCCCACCGCCGACCATCGCGCCGGCGAGCTGGATCGCTTGCTGCGTGGTGTCTGCTGGCATGTCCTTCTCCTGTGTTCGGGGAACGCGAGCGGCTCGGCGGCCAGGGTCTAGTGGCCGGTCCCGGCGACCGCCGACTCGAAGTAGAGGATCGTGAGGAGGGCGAAGATGAAGGCCTGGATCGGCCCGACGAAGAGCCCGTCGAACAGCTTCCACACCGTGTCGAGGAGGGGGATCGGCACGATGAGCTTCACCGGCAGCAGCTCGGCGATGAGCACGAGCATGAGGCCCCCGGCGAAGATGTTGCCGAAGAGACGCAGCGTGAGCGTGATCGGCTTGACGGCCTCCTCGATCACGTTGAAGAGCACGAAGCCCTTGAAGGGGCGGAAGTAGTGGGCGAGGTAGGAGCGGATGCCCTGCCGCCGGATCCAGGTGGCGTGCACGGCGATGATCACGAAGGCGGCCATCGCGAGCGGGAAGTTGATGTCGCCCGTCGGTGCCGGCAGGTACTGCGGGGTGTGGCCCGTGGGGAGCAGCTCGAGCCAGTTCGCGAGCAGGATGAAGATGAACAGCGTCACCGCGAGTGGCACGATCGGGCGGCCGGCGTCGCCCATCGCCGCGCGCACCTGGTCCTCGACGCTGCCGACGATCGACTCGAAGGCGAGCTGCGCCTTCCCCGGCACCCCCGAGGTCGCCCGGTGGCGCACGTAGAGGCCGAAGCCGAGGAGGAGCACCCCGGCGACGAGCGTCGACACGATGGTGTCGACGTCGAAGGTCATGCCGAAGGCGCGCCGGGTGATGTGGTCGCCGACGGGGATCGTCACGGCGAGCGCTCCGCTCACGCCGCCAGCCCCCTCGTCCCGTGCTGGAGCAGCGATCGCACGAGGTTCGCGAGCAGCGCGACGTAGAACAGGGCGATGCCGATGGCGCTACCGAGACCGAGCGGCACGGACAGAGCGCTCAGGCCGATCACGAGCGCCGTCGTGGCGGCGAGACGGTAGAGCGTGCGGGCCGCGAGTGCCCGCTTGGGCCGGGCGGGCGCGCGCTCGCCGACGCGACGGAGCGAGACGAGGACCAGGCGGACGTTCCCGAGGCCGAGGCCGAGGCCGAGGACCGCGCCCAGGCCGACGAGGGCGTGCCCGAGGAGCGCGCCGAGCACGAGCGCGACGACGCCGAGGGCGAGGGACCAGACGATGGCGCGCCGGAGCACGCGCGCGACCTCGGGCACGGGAAGTTGCTCGAGCAGGGCAGCGAGTCGGTCCATCGTGTCGTGGCTCGTGCGGCTCCCGGCGGGGCCGGTCGCTGCGCTTGTCCTAGAGGTACCTCTTGATCCGCCGGTACGTCACCGCGAGTGCGGCGCCGCATCCTAGTCCGAGGCCGATGAAGGTCGCGCCGGCGCCGGTCCTCGCGGAGGTGTCGACCCAGTACCCGATGCCGACGCCGGCACCGATGCACAGGGCGGACACGACCCCGATCCCGGCCAGCTCGAGCAGGCTCGGGCCCCGCCGCTCCCCCATGTGGCGGCCTATCCTCGCATCGGGTCGTCCGGGCGGGCAAAACGGCTGCCGAGCCCCTGGTCAGCGCCCCGACCTCGCCACAGGGTGCGGCGCCGGGCGTGCCGCCGTGCCCGCCGTCGGGCTCGCCGCGGCGAGGCGAGGTCGCGCTCGCCCGCTACCGCGACGCCCGCCGCCGTGCTCATGACGACGCTCAGCGGCTTCGCCGCCGGCCCGGCTCCTGCCGCCGCCGGCGCGCTCGGCGGGGCGTCCTCGGCGAGGGCGGTGCGCGAGCCGGGCCGGAAGAGCGTGTAGAGGGCGACGCCGAGGACCGCCGCGCCGACCGGGACGTAGGCGTTGGCGCGCGAGTCGAACGTCGGGAGGAGCGCGACGGCCGAGAGCACGGCCGTCCAGGCCCACAGCACGAGGACCGAGCGCCGGTGGCCGTGGCCGAGGAGGAGGAGGCGGTGGTGGAGGTGGCCGAGGTCGCGCTGCGCGAGCGAGGCACGCCGCACCGTGCGGCGCACGATGGCGAAGGCCGTGTCGAGGATCGGCACCCCGAGGATGAAGAAGGGGATGAACAGGGGGGCGAAGCGGAAGAACGTGAGGCCGGCGACGTCCTTCGCCGCGGTGGGCGAGCCGACGCGCCCGCCGATCTCCATCGTCGCCGCCGCGGTGAGCAGCCCGAGGAAGAGGGCGCCCCCGTCCCCCATGAAGACCCGGGCCGGGTGGAAGTTGTGGGGGAGGAAGCCGACGCACACGCCACAGGCGATGACGGCGATGACCGGCCCGAGGTTGTCGGACGTGAGGTCGCCGAGGTGCTCGAGCTGCAACCCGTAGACGCAGAGGGCGCCGCTCGCGATGCCGACGATCCCCGCGGCGAGGCCGTCGAGGCCGTCGATCAGGTTGACGGCGTTCGCCATCCCCACCACCCACACCGCGGTGACGAGCGGGAGCGCCGAGGGGGCGAGGACGATCGGCCCCGCGACGAAGGGGATCTTGAAGTAGTACATCGTCACGCCGAGCGAGACGAGCACCATCGCGGCGAGGACCTGCCCGGCGACCTTGGCCGGGGCGGAGATGTCCCGCACGTCGTCGACGAGGCCCACGGCGTAGATGACGAGGCCCCCGAGCACGACGCCGACCGGCTCGGACGAGCCGCGGAAGATCGGCGCGAGCGGAGCGAGGCGCGAGGCCGCGGCCATCGCGACGACAGCGCCCACGAGCATCGCCGCCCCGCCGACCGTCGGCGTCGGCGCCATGTGGACACGCGCCTCCCCGGGCTGGGCGAGGGCGCCGAAGCGCAGCGCGATGCGACGCACCGGGAAGGTGAGGAGGAACGTGGCCGCCGCGGCGATCGCGAAGACGGCGACGTAGGAGGCGTAGAAGGCCACCTCCGCCCGCCCGCTCAGGCGCTCGTAGGGGCGCCGATCGACGGGTAGGGATCGAACGCGGCGCACAGGGAGCGGACCTCCTCGCGCACCGCGGCGAGCTCCGCCGGCTCGTCGTGCCGCCGCAGCACCCGGGCGATCAGTCGACCGACCTCGGCGAACGCGTCCTCGTCCATCCCGGCGGTCGTCTCGGCCGGTGACCCGAGGCGCAGTCCGCTCGTGATGAACGGCGAGCGCGGGTCGTTCGGAATCTGGTTCCGGTTGCAGGTGATGCCGGCGCGGTCGAGCGCCTCCTGGGCGACCTTGCCGGTGAGATCGGGGTCGAAGGCGCGCAGGTCGACGATCACCTGGTGGTTGTCCGTGCCCCCGGCGACGAGCCGGAACCCCTCGCGAGCGAGGCTCGAGGCGAGCGCGGCGGCGTTGCGCACGACCTGGGCCGCGTAGTCCTTGAACGCCGGACGGGCGGCCTCGCCGAACGCGACCGCCTTCGCGGCGATGACGTGCTCGAGCGGCCCTCCCTGCAGGCCCGGGAACACGGCCTGGTCGATCCGGCGGGCGAGGTCCGCGCCGCAGAGGATCGCGCCCCCCCGCGGCCCGCGCAGGGTCTTGTGCGTCGTGAGGGTGACGACGTCGGCGACGCCCACCGGGTTCGGGTGCGCGCAGCCGGCGATGAGGCCGGCGGGATGGGCGGCGTCGAACATGAAGAGCGCCCCGACCTCGTCGGCGATCTCCCGGAACGGCTGCGGGTCGATCGTCCTCGTGTACGCCGTCGTGCCCGCGACGATGAGGCGCGGCCGCTCGCGCCGGGCGAGGTCGCGCACCTGGTCGAGGTCGATCCGCTCGCCCGAGCCGTCGTCGGCCGCGGGGGTCACGCCGTAGGCGACGAAGCGGTAGGTCTTGCCGGTGATGCTCACCGGGGAGCCGTGGGTGAGGTGGCCGCCCTGGTCGAGGCGCATGGCGAGGATCGTCTCCCCGGGCTCGACGAGGGCGAGGTAGACGGCGAGGTTCGCCGAGGCGCCCGAGTGGGGCTGCACGTTGGCGTGCTCTGCCCCGAAGAGCGCCTTCGCCCGCTCTCTGGCGAGGTCCTCGACCTCGTCCGCGAAGACGTTGCCGCCGTAGTAGCGCCGTCCGGGGTACCCCTCGGCGTACTTGTTCGTGAGCACCGACGCCGTCGCCTCGAGGACGGCGGGCGAGGTGAAGTTCTCCGAGGCGATGAGCTGGATCGTCGAGCGCTGACGGTCGAGCTCCTCGGCGAGGATGCGGGCCACCTCCGGGTCGCTCGCCGCGAGGCTCCTCGCCGCGCTCATCGCCCCGCCTCGAGCGCTCGCAGCTTCTCGACGCGCGCCACGTGGCGGCCGCCGGCGAAGCCGGTGGCGAGGAAGGCGTCGACGGCGTCGAGCGCGACGACCGGGCCGAGCAGGCGCGCCCCGAAGCAGACGACGTTGGCGTCGTTGTGCTCGCGCGCGAGGCGCGCCGAGCTCACGTCGTGGCAGACGGCGGCACGCACGCCGGGGACCTTGTTCGCGGCGATCGCGATCCCGATCCCCGTGCCGCAGCAGCACACGCCGAGCTCGACGGCGCCGGCGGCGACCGCCCGACCGACCGCCGCGCCGTAGTCGGGGTAGTCCACCGGCTCGAGGTCGTGCGTCCCGAGGTCGCTCACCTCGTGCCCGAGCTCGGCGAGGTGCTTGGCGAGGACGTCCTTGAGCGGGAGCCCCGCGTGGTCCGAGCCGACCGCGATCCGCATGCGCGCCCTCACCCCCGCCGGCCCGCGAGGAAGGCCGCGACCGCGTCCTCGGCGCAGCGGGCAGGCGCGCCGCTGGCGCCGAGGCGCGACCGGCCGGGGCTGCCCCGGACCGCCGCGACCGCACGACGCGTTGCCCGGGAGCGAGGAGGCGCCACGGCCGGCAGTCTACCGAGCCGGCGAGCGGGCGAGCCCGGCGGACGGCGGTAGCCTCGCCGCCGATGGACGCCGTGGTCGTCGAGGGCCTCGCCAAGCGCTACGGCAGCCTCCAGGCCGTGCGCGGCGTCTCGTTCCGGGTGCGCCGCGGCGAGGTGTTCGCGCTGCTCGGGCCGAACGGCGCGGGCAAGACGACGACGGTCGAGATCCTCGAGGGCTTCCGCGAACGCGACGGTGGCCGGGTCGAGGTCCTCGGGCAGGACCCCCGGTCCCGGGAGCGTGCCTTCCGGGCACGCCTCGGCATCGTGCTCCAGGAGCTCGCCGTCGAGCCGATGCTCACGGTGCGCGAGGCCGTGGCGCGCAACGCCGGCTACTACCCCAACCCGCGACCGGTCGACGAGGTGATCGAGCTCGTCGGCCTGCGCGACAAGGCGGGCACGAGGGTGAAGCTGCTCTCGGGCGGCCAGCAGCGCCGCCTCGACGTCGCCCTCGGGATCGTCGGGCGTCCCGAGCTCCTCTTCCTCGACGAGCCGACGACCGGGTTCGACCCCTCGGCCCGGCGCGACGCCTGGGAGCTCGTGCGCTCGCTCAGCGACGGCGGGACGACGATCATCCTCACGACGCACTACATGGACGAGGCGGAGGCGCTCGCCGATCGAGTCGCCGTCATCGCGAGCGGCGCGATCGTCGCCGAGGGCCCCCCGGCGTCGCTCGGCGGGCGCGACGTCGGCGAGGCACGCATCCGCTTCCGCCTCCCGCCGGGTTCCCCGGCGCCCGAGCTGCGCGGCGTCGCGGTGCGCGTCGAGGACGGCCTCGTCGAGGTGGCGACCGACGAGGAGGTCGCCGTCCTCCACGAGCTCACCGGGTGGTCCCTCGAGCACCACGTCGAGCTGGTGGGCCTCACCGTCGAGCGCCTCACGCTCGAGGACGTCTACCTCCGCCTCACCGCCACGGCGCCCGAGGTGGAGGCGAGCCGATGAGGCTCGCCGGCGTGCGGCGGGACCTGCGCCTCGTGGCCCGCCAGGTCTACTACGAGCAGCTCGCGTTCTGGCGCAACCCCTTCGGCGCGATCTTCACCATCGGCTTCTCCGTCATCTTCCTCCTCCTCCTCGCCTCCAGCGCGAGCGCGCGCCTCCGGCAGATCGGCGACATCCGCGCCGTCCAGTACTACGTCCCGGGCTTCGCCGCCTACGGCGTGATGTCCGCCTGCTTCAACACCCTCGCCGTCAACCTCGTCGGGCGGCGCGAGACGGGTCTGCTGAAGCGGCTGCGGCTCAGCCCCCTGCCGACCTGGGCGCTACTGGCGGGGATCTTCTGCAACCTCATCCTCATCTCGGCGCTGCAGGTCGCGCTCCTGCTCATGATCGGCCACTTCGCCTACGGGGCGCTGCTGCCGCGCAACGTCGGCGCGTTCGTCCTCGCGCTCGCCGCGGGCGTCGTGTGCTTCAGCGCGCTCGGCGTCGCCGTCTCCTCGCTGCTCCCGAACCAGGAGGCTGCGGGCCCGATCATCGGGATCGTCTACTTCGTCCTCCTCTTCCTCTCCGGCCTGTGGTTCTACCTGCCCCCTCGCTCGGGACTCGCGAGGGTGGCGGACTACTTCCCCGTCCGCCACTTCCTCCTCGCGGTGCAGGCGCCCTTCGAGTTCCAGGCGAAGGTCTCGCCCTGGTCGTTCGGCGACCTCGCGGCGCTCCTCGTCTGGGGGGCGGCTGCGACCGCCGTCGCGCTGCGCCGCTTCCGCTGGGAGCCGCGGCACCACTAGCTACCTACCTCGCTACCTCGCCACCGGCGGCGTCGCGCCGCGCGAGCGCGCTCGGCGACCTGCGGCGCCCGCCGCCGTGCACTCGCGCGCCCCGCGGCTCGGGCGCTAGCTCGACCAGCCCTCGCGCCGCGCCCGGCGCGGGACGCGCGCACGCCCGTCGAGGAGCTCGAGCAGCTCGACGCGGGCCCGGGCCACCCGGGAGCGGATCGTCCCGAGCGGGCACCCGCAGACCTCTGCCGCCTCGTCGTAGGAGAGGCCGAGCACCTGGGTGAGGACGAAGGCGGCGCGGCGCTCGGGCTCGAGGCGCCGGACGAGGTCCGCGAGGGCGGCGTGCTCGGCGGCGTCGGCGGCGACGAGCTCGTCACGGGGCGTACCCGCGGCGAGGGTACCCGCCTCGCGACGACGCCTGGTCCGGGACCGCAGGTCGTCCATGCACGCGTGCCTCGCGATGGCGAGGAGCCAGGTCCGCGCCGAGGCGTCGGCCCTGAACCGAGGCAGCGCCCGGACGGCGCGGACGAAGACCTCCTGGACCAGGTCCTCTGTCGCCTGGCGGTCACCGAGGGAGGCACAGAACCGCCACACCTGCTCGTAGGCGAGCTCGACGAACTCCTCGAGCGCCTGGTCGTCACCGGCCCGGGCACGCAGCGCGGCACGGGTGAGCTCGTCCACGCGCGCCAAGGCTACGCAGCGACCTTCGCGCGCCGCGAGCAGCCGGGAGGTACGGGGTCGAGCATCGACTCGGGAACCATCCGCGGCGCTCGGGCGACTACCACCGTGTGGACTGCGCAACCGCCCGGGAGGAGCTCTCGTCGCGCCTCGACGGCGAGTCGGGCGGCGCCGCTCGCGAGGAGCTCGACGCCCACCTCGTCGCCTGCCGCGCCTGTCGAGCGTGGCGAGAGCGCGCCCACGAGCTCGCCCGGAGCACGAGGCTCCAGCCAGGCCCGGCGCCACGGCCGCCCGAGGCGCTCCTCCAGGCCGTGCGCGACGCACGCGCCGGGGCGCTGCCGCGTCGGGGCGCGATGGGCGCCGCCCGCGCCGCGCTCGTGGGGGTGGCCGCAGCCCAGCTCACGCTCACCGTGCCGGCTCTCGTCCTCGGCCGCGACCGCGCTGCGCCGGTGCACGTCACCCACGAGGTCGGCTCCTTCGATGCAGCCGTCGCCGTCGGGTTCCTCGTCGCAGCCTGGCGACCGGGACGGGCGATCGGGATGCGCACCCTGATCGGCGCGGCCGCCGCCCTGCTCGTCGTCACGGCGCTCGTCGACCTCGCACTCGGCCGTACTGGCCTGCTGGACGAGGCGCCGCACCTGCTCGTCGTGGCGGGATGGCTGCTCGTGCGCCGTCTCGCGGCGCTCGCCCCCCCGTCGTGGGACCGCCCGCGCTCGCTCCGCTCGGCGCTCGCGGTCGCGACGACCGCCGCAGTGCGTCGGCCGACGGGAGCTCGCCGGGTCGCACCGGCCGAGGCGCAGCGGCCCGGAGCGGCGCGCGGGGCGTCGACGGGTGCCCTGGCGCGGCGAGCGGCGAGCACTCGACCGGCTCGCGAGGCGGCCTCCCGGTGACGCTCACGCTCGCCGGCGCGACCTCGGGGCCCCTCGCCTACGCCTTCGGCCTGGGCCTCGCCGGCGCGTGCAGTCCCTGCGGGTTCCCGCTGCTCCCCGGCTACCTGGCGGTCTTCGCAGGTGCCGACGCCGAGACGGGCGCGCTCGGACGGACCGCTCGAAGTCTCGTCGCCGGCGCCTCGGTGACGGCCGGCTTCGTCCTCGTGTTCGGGCTCCTCGGTCTGCTCGTCGAGACCGGCGTGCGCCTCGTGGTGGGCTGGGTCCCCTGGGTGATGACCGTCGTCGCCGCAGCCATGACGGTGCTCGGCGTGCTCGTCGCGCTCGGCCGGCAGGTGCACCTGCGCGTGCCGAGGGTCCGCCTCGCAGGCTCGCGCCGCGTGCTCGCGATGGTGACCTTCGGCGTCGCGTACGCGCTGGGTTCGCTCAGCTGCGCCCTGCCCGTCTTCCTCGCCGGCGTGGCGGGGGCCTTCCTCCGTCTGGGCCTGCTGACCGGGACGCTCACCTTCGTCGCCTACGCCCTGGGGATGGGGCTGCTGCTCGTCGCGCTCAGCCTCGTCGTCGCCCACGCCGGCGTGCTCGCCGTGCGCCGCGTCCGGATGCTCGCGCGCCTCGTGCCCAGGGCGTCCGGCGTGGTGCTGAGCGTCGCCGGCCTGTACCTGCTCTGGTACTGGGTGAGCGACCTCGCCGCGCCGAGCCTCACGCCGGCACCGCTGCGCGTGGTGGAGGGCGCCCAGTCCGCGCTCAGCGGCTGGCTCGCCAGCTCCTCGGTGACGGTCGGCGCGGCGCTCGGCGCGGTGGTCGTCACGGCACTCCTGCTCGCCGCGATCGCGCTCGGGCGCGGCGGCGGCCGGCGGCCGGTCCGAGGCGGCGCGCCGGCGACGATCGCGCGAGGAGAGGAGCTCGGTGGCGCACGACGTGGACGATGAGGGCGTGACCGTGCCCCCGCCCGGGGGCGGCGAGCCCACCGCGAGCGGTCCCGCGGCGCGCCGCCGCGGGTCGCTCCTCGCCGGCCTCGGCGCGGTCGTGCTCGGCGCGGTCCTCGCCGTCGTCCTGCTCAACGGGACCGGCACCGGCCCGAGCGGCTCCGACGTCGCCCCCGGCATCGACACGCCGGCCGCCGATCTCCTCCAGCTCGACTACCTCGGTCCAGCGAACGAGTACACGCCGGCGAACTTCACCCTCACGGACCAGTTCGGGCAGGCCGTCTCCCTCTCGCACCTGCGTGGCAAGGTGGTCCTGCTCTCGTTCAACGACGACCGGTGCACCGACCTGTGCACCCTGCTCGCGCAGGACGTCGTCGCCGCCGACCGCGACCTCGGGCCGGCGGCGAGGCGCGTCGTCTTCCTCTCGGTCAACGTGAACCCCTTCTACCCCCAGGTGCGCTACGTGAGGCAGTGGGCGCAGGACCACGGACTCGGGCACGTGGCCAACTGGATCTCCACCACCGGCCCGGTGAACGTGCTCGGCGCGATCCGCAGGCGCTACGGCGTCTACCTCAGCGTCGACGCCCGGACGCGCACGGTGGTCCACGGCACCGAGCTCTTCTACATCGACCCCGCCGGCCGGGTCGTCGCCGTCGGCGAGTACGGCACGAACGCTGCGAGCACCGCGCTCTACGCCCATGCCATGGCCCAGATGGCCGTCGATCTCCTGCCCGCCGCCGAACGGACCGCCGTCGGCGGGCCGCCGGTGCCCGCTCCGACGGCCACGAACGCGAGCGTCGGCGCCCCTGGCCCGTCGTTCTCCCTGCCCATCCTCGGCCGATCGCGCGAGCACCTGTCGTCGACGGACCTTCGGGGTAGGTACGCCGTCCTCAGCTTCTGGGCCAGCACGTGCACGGCCTGCCGACAGGAGATGCCCGACGTCGAGCGGGCCTACCGGGACCTCGGGCGAGACGTCGCCCTCGTCGGGGTCGACGTCGCCGACCGCCCGGACGCGGCGGCCGCAATCGCGAGGCGTCTCGGCGCCACCTACCCGCTCGTGTCCGACGCAGCCGGAACCCTCGCCGGCGCCTACCGGATCTCCGGCCTGCCCTTCACGGTGATCCTCGGGCCACGCGGCACCGTCCTCGTCCGCCATCCGGGCGACCTCACGACCGAGCAGCTCGAGTACGTCGTGAGGAGCGAGGACCAGGCGCTCGGTGGGAGCTGAACGGTGCACCGGGGCGTCGACGCCGCTCGGCAGGCGCGCCGTGCGCCGCGCCGGCCCGACTGCGGGGACCCATGTCCGTAGCTGCAGGTCACTGGCTCGCCGCCACCGGTGCGCCTCGCGCTGCGGTGCGCCTGCACGTCCTGCTGACCGGCATCCAGACCGGGCCGCTCGACCTGGTCGCTGACGCGCTCGAGCTCCTGCTGCTCGCGCTCTACGCGCTGGGACGACATCGCCTCGTCCGGCGGGGGAGGACCTGGCCCGCCTGGAACACCGCCGCCTTCGCCGCGGGCGTGGCCCTGCTGTGGATCGCCGTCGGCTCCGGCCTCGCCGCCTACGACGAGAGCAGCGCGACCCTGCACGTCGTCCAGCACGTGCTCCTGATGATGGTGGTCCCGCCGCTCCTGGCGCTGGGCAAGCCGGTCACCCTGGCGACGCAGGCGGCGTCGCGACGGAACCAGCTCCGCATCCTGCAGGTGGTGCACAGCCGGGCCGCGGCGACCCTCACCTTCCCCGTCGTCGTCTGGTTCCTCTACTACGGGACGATGTACGTCTACTTCATGACGGGTGCCTACCCGTACTCGATCGCCCACCCCCTGTTCCACGACGCGACCCACCTGTGGTGCCTCCTCGTCGGCTACCTCTTCTGGCATCCGCTGGTCGGCCTCGACCCCGCTCGCTGGCGCTGGTCGTACCCGGTCCGGATCGGCTCGCTCTTCCTCGGCATGCCCTTCGAGGCCTTCCTCGGGATCGGGATCTCCGAGATGCCGCATCCGATCGCGCCCGTCAACTCGCTGGCGGACACCCACAGCGCCGGCGACACGTTCTGGATCCTGTCCATGACGGCGACCGGCTTGTGCCTGGGCGTCGTGGTCCTCCAGTGGTTCGGGCAGCTGGCACGCGAGACCGCCCGCGAGGATCGTCGAGCCGAGATCGCCGCCGAGCGGAACCGGGCTCGGGCCGAGGAGCTGGGCGTGCACCTGCCGCCCGGCATGACCCTGCCCTGGTGGCGCCTGGACGAGCTCGAGGCGCGCCAGGCACGACGCGCCGGGAGCGACGTCCCCGGAGCGTCCACGCGCGCCGGGAGGGGCGAGCCGGCTGACCCTGGCGGTGCGCGCTCGGCCGAGCGGTAGGCGGGCGGCGAGCATCCTCGCCTCGCGCCCGGTGAGGACCGGTCCGGCCACCTGCGCCCGGTTCCCGCTGCTCGTCGGCCAGCGCCTGGCACCGGCGCCGCGCTCACGCCGAGGCGAGCACCGCCTCGATCGCGTCGAGCGGGATCGGCCCGCGGCGTAGCTCGACCGGTCGGCCCTCCACGATCGAGACGACGCTCGAGGGCTCGCCGGCGCGCTGCCCGCCGTCGAGCAGCGCGATGGCCCCGAAGGCGGCGCGCACCTCGGCCGGGCTCGTGCACGGCGGTTCGCCGTGGCGGTTCGCGCTCGTCACCGCGAGCGGTCCGACCAGCTCGCACAGCCGGCGCACCCCCGGATCGTCCGGGCAGCGCAGCCCGACGGTGGCCGCGTCGCCCCCGACGGCCAGCTCGACGCCACGGGAACGCCGCACGACGACGGTGAGCGCGCCGGGCCAGAACGCGCGCGCGAGCGCCTCGAGCGGGCGGTGCGGCGGCGCGGCGAGCGACAGCGCCTGGTCGAGGCCGGCGACGAGGACGGGGAGGGCGAGCGCGTCGGGCCTGCCCTTCAGCTCGAAGACGCGTGCCGTCGCCGCCGGGGAGTCCGGGCGGGCCGCGAGCCCGTAGACGGTGTCGGTCGGAACGGCGACGACCTCGCCGGCGCGCAGCGCCTCGGCGAGCTCGTCGAGGCGCGGGTCCTCGCTCACCAACGGGCCACGAGGACGCGCCTGCGCCCGGCGAGGTCACGCTGGACCGCCGCCTCACGGGCGCCGGCGCGCGCCGCGAGCGCCAGGACCTCGTCTGCCTGGTGCGGAGCGAGCTCGAGCACGAGCGAGCCACCCGGCGAGAGGTGGTCCGGGGCGCCCGAGACGACGACCTCGATCGCCTCCAGGCCCGTCGGCCCCGCCACGAGTGCCTCCTTCGGCTCGTGGTCGCGCACGACCGGGTCGAGGCGTTCCCACTCCGCCACGGCGAGGTAGGGGGGGTTCGAGACGATGCAGTCGAACGCGGCCGGGGACGCGGCCCCGAGGGCCTCGTAGAAGTCGCCTTCGACGAGCTCGACGCGGGCCGCCACGGCGGACGGCAGGCGCTCGAGGTTCGCCCGCGCCAGCTCGAGCGCGGCGCGCGAGGCCTCGACGGCCACGACCGCGGCCCCGCCCTCGAGCGCGAGCGCGAGCGCGATGGCGCCCGAGCCCGTGCCGAGGTCGGCGGCACGTGCCGGCGCCGGGTGCCGCGCGAGCTCAGCGAGCGCGTGCTCCACGACGACCTCGGTCTCGGGTCGGGGGATGAGGGCACGGCAGTCGACGAGGAGGTCGAGGGAGCGGAAGCCCCAGTGGCCGAGCACGTACTGGAGGGGCTCGCCTGCGAGCCGCCGCCTCGTCGCCGCCTCGAGCGCGGCGAGCGCCCCCGGGCTCGGCGCCTCGTCGAGGCGCGGCGCGAGCCGCGCGAGGTCGCTCCCGGCGACCTCCTCGAGGAGCAGGCGCGCCTCGTGGCGGGCGCCGAGGACCCCCGCGGTGGTCCCGAGCAGCTCCCGCCAGGTCACGGCGAGCCGTCGGCCTGCGCGAGCTGGCGGCGGCGCTCGTCCTCGAGCAGGGCGTCGACGAGCTCGTCGAGCTCCCCGTCGAGGATGCGATCGAGCTTGTAGAGGGTGAGGCCGATCCGGTGGTCGGTGACCCGGTTCTCCTTGAAGTTGTAGGTGCGGATCTTGTCCGCCCGACCACCGGCGCCGACCTGGGCGCGCCGCGCGCTCGAGAGCTCCTGGGCCCTGCGGTCCTGCTCGAGCTTCAACAGGCGCGCTCGCAGGACCTGGAGGGCCTTCGCCCGGTTCTGGATCTGGCTCTTCTCGTCCTGCATCGCCACGACGAGCCCGGTCGGCAGGTGCGTGATGCGCACCGCCGAGTCCGTCGTGTTCACGGACTGGCCACCGGGGCCGGTCGAGCGGTAGACGTCGATCCTCAGGTCGGCAGGGTCGATCTCGACCTCCACCTCGTCGGCCTCGGGCAGCACGGTGACCGCGGCAGAGGAGGTGTGCACCCGGCCCTGCGACTCGGTCACCGGGACCCGCTGGACGCGGTGGGTGCCGCCCTCGTGCTTGAGGCGCTGCCAGGCCGTGTCGCCCTTCACGACGAACGTCGCCTCGTCGATGCCGCCGAGGTCCGAGGCCTGCACCTCGAGGGGCTCGACCCGCCAGGCGTTGCGCTCCGCGTAGCGCAGGTACATCTCGTAGAGGTCCTTGGCGAACAGGTTCGCCTCCTCGCCGCCCTCCGCCCCGCGAACGGTGACGATCACGTTGCGCCCGTCGTTGGGGTCCCGCGGGAGCAGGAGCTGCCGGAGCTCGGCCTCGCAGGCCGAGAGGCGCGCCTCCGCCTCGGCGAGCTCGGCGCGCACGAGGTCGCGGCTGTCGGGCGGGGCCTCCTCGAGCAGCTCCCTCGCCGCGTCGCGATCCGCGCGCGCCGCCGCGAGCGCCTCGAGGGCGCGCTCGATCGGCTCGAGCTCCTTGTGCCGGCGCGAGAGGGCGAGGAAGGCCCGCCGGTCCCGCGCGACCGCGGGGTCGGCGAGGCGCGCCACGACGTGCGCGTACTCGCGGCGCAGCTCCTCGAAGCGCTCGAGATCTCCCACCGCCGCAGGTTACCGGCTCGAGGGCGCCGACCTGCGAGCGCGCTCAGCGGCGCCTGGCGGCTCGCCGGCCGTAGCGGCGTTCGAAGCGCTCCACCCGTCCGCCGGTGTCGACGAGCTTCTGCTTGCCCGTGTAGAAGGGGTGGCACTCGTTGCACAGCTCGACGTGCAGCTCGGCCTTGGTCGAGCGCGTCGTGAAGGTGTTGCCGCACGAGCAGCGCACCTGCGCGACGACGTAGCTCGGGTGGATGTCGCTCTTCATCGAGGTCGCATCGTAGCGGCGCCGGGCAGCGCTGCCGGTCAGTTGCCGGTGAACGGCGCCCTGGCGATCTCGGCCAGGAACTCGTCGTTCGACGCCGTCGTCCGGATCTTGTCGATCAGCAGCTCGAGGCCTGCGGCGGCGTTGCCCTCGCTGCTCAGCGCGTTCAGCACGCGGCGCAGCTTCCAGACCTGCTGCAGCTGCGAGCGCTCGAAGAGCAGCTCCTCGTGGCGCGTCGAGCTCCCGTTCACGTCGATCGCCGGGTACAGGCGCCGCTCGGCGAGGCGACGGTCGAGGCGCAGCTCCATGTTGCCGGTCCCCTTGAACTCCTCGAAGATGACCTCGTCCATCTTCGAGCCCGTCTCCACCAGCGCGGTGGCGAGGATGGTGAGCGAGCCGCCCTCCTCGATGTTGCGCGCCGCACCGAAGAAGCGCTTCGGCGGGTAGAGCGCTCCCGAGTCGACGCCACCCGACATGATGCGGCCGGTGGCAGGCTGCGCGAGGTTGTACGCCCGAGCCAGGCGGGTGATGCCGTCGAGGATGATGACGACGTCGCGCCCGAGTTCGACGAGGCGCTTGGCCCGCTCGATCGTCAGCTCCGCGACCGCGGTGTGCTCGTCGGCCGGGCGGTCGAAGGTCGACGCGATGACCTCGCCGCGCACCGAGCGACGCATGTCGGTGACCTCCTCGGGCCGCTCGTCCACGAGGAGGACGATGAGGTGGACGTCGGGGTTGTTCGACTCGATCGAGTGCGCGATCTGCTTCATGATCGTCGTCTTGCCAGCCTTCGGCGGCGAGACGATCATCCCGCGCTGGCCCTTGCCGATCGGGGAGATGAGGTCGACGATGCGCGCCGTCAGGTTCGACGGGTCCCCGGGGAGCTCGAGACGGAGACGCTCGTCGGGGAAGAGGGGCGTCAGGTCCTCGAAGCGTCGCCGCTGGCGGGCGTCGTCGGGCGAGAGGCCGCAGACCGAGTCGATCCTGATGAGCGCCGGGTACTTCTCGCTCGGCCCGGCCGGGCGGCACGCCCCCTCGATGGCGTCCCCGCGCCGCAGCGCGAAGCGGCGCGCCTGGCTCACCGAGACGTAGACGTCCTTCGAGCTCGGGAGGTAGCCGCTCGTGCGCAGGAAGCCGTAGCCCTCCTCGCGCAGGTCGAGCAGCCCCTTGACCGGCACGAGCTCGCCCTGCCAGGCCACCTCGGGCCCCGGCGCGCCCTCGCCGCGCTCGCGCTCGCGCCGCCGACGGCGGCTCCGGCGGTTGCCGATCTCGCCCTGCGGGCTCGGTACGACGACGGGATGACGGGCGAAGCCCGCGTGCCCGTTGCGCGGTGCCCGTCCGTCGTCGGCGCGCACCGTCTCCGCCGGCGCCTCCGCCGTCGCCTCGCCCGCCGGGCCCGCGTCGACGGTGGGCTGCTGGGGCGGCGCCGCGGGCGCGCTGGCCGCGCCCGCCTCGGGTCCGGCGAGCGCGACGCCGGTCTCGCCGTCGCCCTGTCGGCGGGTCCGTCGGGCCTCGCCCGCACCCTCGGAGGCGCGATCGACGCCGGACTCGGGCGGGGTCGAGCCGTTGCCGTCTGCCTCAGCGTGCGCAACCTGCGGAGTGGGTGCCACGCCCGTCGCCGTGAGGATGAGGTCGATGATGTCCGACTTCTTCGAGCGCGCGGACGGCTTGAGCGACATCGCTGCGGCGATGGCGTGGAGCTCGTCGCGCTCTTTTCGTTCGAGGATCGAGCGCTCCAGCTGCTCTCCTGCCATGGCTCTCCACTCCTGCTCGCTGAGACACCTCTCGCCGGTCGTCGCCGCACCGTGCGACTCGCCCTGCGCATCCGCCGTGGCGGGCGGTGAGCGAGGTCTGCGAAGGTGGACGCTGCGTCTTGGACCCTCGGGGGACGATCTGCGAGGTGACGCGGGGTGCGACCACGACGGTTCCCCATCCGGCGAGTGAGCGCACGAACGCGACATCACGCCGCGCGGGTGGTTGTGCGACGAGTGTACCGCCTGGCGCGCCACTCGGCAACGCGCGCGGGTCGGCAACGCGCGCGGGGCGGCGGACCCGCGTGCCGGCCGCACGGTGCGCGGCGCGCCCCGGGCCCTACAGGCCGAGTGCGGCCGCGACGGCGTCGAAGGTGGCGTCGACCGCGTCGGGCACGCGCACCTGGCTGATGGCGAGGTCGGGGTCCTTGAGGCCGTGCCCGGTGAGGACGCAGACCACCCGGGACGACGGTGGGACGCCGACGCTCAGCAGGCCCGCGACCGACGCCGCCGAGGCCGCCTCGCAGAAGACGGACTCCTCGGCGGCGAGGAAGCGGTAGGCGGCGAGGATCTCCTCGTCGCTCACGGCGGCGATCGCCCCGCCGGACTCGGCGACCGCCGCCGTGGCGCCGTACCAGGAGGCCGGGTTGCCGATGCGGATCGCCGTGGCGACCGTCTCCGGGTGCTCGATCGGGTGCCCCGCGACGATCGGGGCAGCGCCGGCCGCCTGGAAGCCGAGGAGGCGGGGCAGCTTCGTCGAGCGTCCGGCCGCCTTGTACTCGAGGTAGCCCTTCCAGTAGGCGGTGATGTTCCCGGCGTTGCCGACCGGGATGCAGTGCACGTCAGGCGCGTCCCCGAGCGCGTCGACGATCTCGAACGCGCCCGTCTTCTGCCCCTCGATCCGGTGGGGGTTGACCGAGTTGACGACCTCCACCGGCGCACGCTCGGGCAGGGCGCGCACGATCTCGAGCGCGGCGTCGAAGTTGCCGCGCACCTGCAGGACGCGAGCGCCGTGGACGAGCGCCTGGGCCAGCTTGCCGAGCGCGATGTGGCCCTCGGGGATGAGGACCGCGCACGACAGGCCGGCGCGCGCCGCGTACGCCGCGGCGGAGGCCGAGGTGTTCCCCGTCGAGGCGCAGACGACGGCACGCGCACCCTTCTCGAGCGCCTTGGAGATCGCGACCGTCATGCCCCGGTCCTTGAACGAGCCGGTCGGGTTGGCCCCCTCGACCTTGAGGTACACCTGCGCGCCGACGCGCTCGGACAGGCGCGGCGCGGGCAGCAGCGGCGTGTTGCCCTCGTGCAAGGTGACGATCGGCGTCGCCTCGCCGACCGGGAGGTACTCGGCGTAGGCGGCGATGACCCCTGCCCAGGGACGACTGCCCAGCGCGCCAGTCGGAGGCCTCGGGCTCATCCCGACCGCTCCGGACCGATGACCCGGACCAGCCCGCCGATGCGCTCGACGGCGTCGAGCTTCGCCAGGTCGCCGAGCGTGGCCTGGACGTCGGCCTCGCGCGCCGTGTGGGTGATGAAGACGAGACGCGCCTCGTCGCCGAGCCCGACCTGCTCCATCGAACGGATCGAGACGGCGTGGTCCCCGAAGACGCGCGCCACGTCCGCGAGCACGCCGGGCCGGTCCGCCACGTCGAGGGCGAGGTAGTACTGGGCCCGCAGCTCGTCGATCGGGCGGATCTCGAGCCGCCGGCGTCGCACGCGCCGCGGCCGGCGGCCCGCAGCGAGCGATCCCGCCGCGTCGAGCAGGTCGCCGAGGACCGCGCTCGCGGTCGGCCGCCCGCCGGCGCCCCGCCCGTAGAGCATGAGCTCGCCGGCCGCCTCGCCCTCGATGAACACCGCGTTGAACGCCCCCCGCACCTTCGAGAGCGGGTGGTCCGACGGCAGCATCGCCGGGTGGACCCGCACGGCGATGCCGGCTCCCTCGCCCTCCCCCTCGAGCTCGGCGATCGCGAGGAGCTTCACCTCGTAGCCGAGCCGGTGCGCGAACTCGATGTCGGCGACGGCGATCGACTCGATGCCCTCCCGGTAGACGTCGCCGGCGACGACGTCGGCCCCGAAGGCGATGCCGGCGAGGATGGCCACCTTCGCCGAGGCGTCGAAGCCCTCGACGTCGGCTGCCGGGTCCTGCTCGGCGTAGCCGAGCCGCTGGGCCTCCGCGAGGGCCTCGGCGTAGTCGATGCCGTCCTCGCTCATGCGCGAGAGGATGTAGTTCGTCGTGCCGTTCACGATCCCCATGACCCGGCGGACGCGCTCGCCGGCGAGGGAGACCTCGAGCGCCCTGAGCAGCGGGATGGCGCCGCCGACGGACGCCTCGTACAAGAGCGCGACGCCGGCTTCGTCCGCGGCGGCCTGCAGCTCCGCGCCGACGTTGGCGAGGAGCTCCTTGTTCGCGGTGACGACCGGCTTGCCGGCCCGCAGCGCGGCGAGGATGCACGAGCGCGCCGGCTCGATGCCCCCGATCAGCTCCACGACGACGTCGACTCGAGGATCGGTGGCGACCGCTCGCGCGTCGTGGGTGAGCAGGCCCTCGGGGACGGCCGCGGCGCGGGCCTTGGCGAGGTTGCGCACCGCGACGCCGGCGAGCTCGAGGCGGACCCCGCAGCGCTCGGCGATCGCCGCCGCCTCGTGCTGCAGCAGCTCGACGAGCGCCGAGCCGACGTTCCCGCAGCCGAGGACGCCGACGCGCACCGCTCTCGTGGGCCCGGGTGGCGCCTGGTTGCTCACCGGCCCACGGTAGTCAACGGCAGTCAACTCGGGCACTCCAGCCGAAGCAGGTCCTCGACCTGCTCGCGCCGCACGACGACGCGCGCTCGGCCGCCGGCGACGAAGAGGACCGGCGGCCGCCCGAGCCGGTTGTAGTTCGAGGCCATGGCGAAGCCGTAGGCGCCGGTGACGGGCGTGGCGAGGATGTCCCCGACCGCGACGTCGGCGGGCAGCCGGGCGTCGGCGACGAGGACGTCTCCCGACTCGCAGTGCTTGCCCACCACGCGCGCCGCGAACGGCCGGCTGGCGTCGGCGGCGCGTGGGAGGAAGGCCTCGTAGCCGCTCCCGTAGAGGACGGGGCGGGGGTTGTCGCTCATGCCGCCGTCGACGGCGACGTACGTGCGCACCCCGGGGATCGTCTTCATCGTGCCCACCCGGTAGCAGGTGAGGCCGGCCGTCGCGACGATGGAGCGGCCCGGCTCGGCGGTGAGGCGCACGCCCTCGATCCCCGCCGCCGCGACCGCAGCGCGAAGGCGCGCCGCCCACTCGGCGATCGAGGGGGCGCGCTCGCCGTTGAGGTAGGCGACCCCGAGGCCGCCGCCGACGCACAGCTCGCCGAGCCCGTGCGCGCGCACGAGCGGGGCGAGCAGCGCGACGGCGCGCTCGAAGGCATCGAGTCGGAAGATCTGGCTGCCGATGTGGGCGTGCACCCCAACCACGCGTGCCGCGCCGATCCCGCGCAGCTCCCGCAGCGCCTCGTCGGCGGCACCGGAGGCGAGGGAGAAGCCGAACTTCGAGTCCTCCTGCCCGGTCATGACGAACTCGTGGGTGTGCGCCTCGATCCCGGGCGTCACGCGCACGAGGACCGGCTGGGAGCCGGCCGGCCGGTCCCCGAGGAGGCGTCGCAGGCGCGCGATCTCGTCGAAGGAGTCGACGACGACGCGGCCGACGCCTGCCGCGAGCGCGGCCGCGAGCTCGTCCTCGCTCTTGTTGTTCCCGTGCAGCACGAGGCGCTCGCCGGGCGCGCCCGCCGCCAGCGCGACGGCGAGCTCGCCGCCGGTCGACACGTCGAGCGAGAGCCCCTCCTCGAGGGCGAGGCGGGCCATGGCGGTGCACAGGAACGCCTTCGTCGCGTACGCCACGCCGGCGCCGAAGGCGCCGAGCGCCTCCCTGCAGCGCGCCCGCAGGTGCGCCTCGTCGTAGACGAACAGCGGCGTCCCGTGCTCCTCGGCGAGCTCGACGAGGTCGACGCCGCCGACGCGCAGCCGCCCCCCCGGCGCCACCTCCGCCGTGTCGGGCAGGAGGTGGCGGGCGAGCGGCGCCTCGCTCGGCGCGCCCGCGAGGGGGCCGGGCGCCTCCCCGCCCACCTCACATCACCTCGGGCGCGGACACCCCGAGCAGGTCGAGGGCGATGGCGAGCCCGATGCGCGTCCCCTCGACGAGCCACAGCCGCGCCGCGGCGAGCGGGGGCGCGATGCCGTCGCCGACGACGCGGCAGTCGTGGTAGAAGCCGTGGAACTCGCCGGCGAGGCGGCGCACCCAGTTCGTCACCTTGTACGGCGCCCGCTCGAGCGCCGCCTCGGCGACCGTCGCCGGCAGCAGCTCGAGCGTCCGCAGCAGGGCGAGCTCCCGTTCGTGGACGAGCTGGGAGAGGTCGGTGGCCTCGAGCGGCGGCCGCGACGCGCCGCGCTCGGCGGCGAAGCGCGCGATCGAAGCGATCCGGGCGTGCGCGTACTGCACGTAGTAGACGGGGTTCTCCATCGACTGGCGCTTGACGAGGTCGACGTCGAGCGTCGTCGCCTGGTCGATCGAGCTCGTGAGCGCCATGAGCCGGGTCGCATCCGGCCCGAGGTCGTCGACGAGGTCGTCGAGGCGGACGTAGACCCCGGAGCGCTTCGACATCCGCTCGCCGCCGACGAGCGAGACGAGCTGGCCGAGGTGCACCTCGAGTCGGCTCGGGTCGATGCCGAGCGCCGCCACCCCCGCCTTGAGGCTCGCCACCTGGCCGTGGTGGTCCGCCCCGAAGACGTCGATCACGCGGTCGAATCCCCGCACGAGGAACTTGTCGCGGTGGTAGGCGAGATCGCCGGCGAGGTAGGTGAGCTCGCCGTCCGACTTGACGAGGACGCGGTCGCGCGCGTCGCCGAGGCGCGACGAGGCGAGCCAGGTGGCGCCGTCGCGCTCGTAGACGAGGCCGCGGCTGCGCATCAGCTCGATCGTCTCCGCGACCTTGCCGCTCTCCTCGATCGACGCCTGGGAGTACCACGAGTCGTAGTGGATCCCGAGACGCGCGAGGGTCGACCGGATGTTCTCGAGGATGTGCTCGGCGGCGAAGCGCCCCGCCACGGTGACGTCCTCGGGACCGTCGTAGCGGCGAGCGAGCTGCGCGACGTACTCGCCCTGGTACCCCTGCTCGGGGACCGCCTCCCCGCGGCGCCGCGCGAGGAGGCTCTCGCCGAGCAGTCTGATCTGGTTGCCCGTATCGTTCACGTAGTACTCGCGCTCGACGCGCCAGTTGCACCGGCCGAGCAGGCGCGCCAGCGCGTCCCCGTAGGCGCCGAGCCAGCCGTTGCCCACGTGGAGCGGACCGGTCGGGTTCGCCGACACGAACTCGACCTGGACCCGCTCGCCCTGGCCGAGGTCCGGGCACGCGTAGCCCGTCTCGCCGGCGACGAGGAGCTCGCGCAGCGCCTCGTACAGCCACGAGGGGTCCAGGCGGAAGTTGACGAATCCGGGACCCGCGACCTCGACGCTGGCGACGTGCGGCAGGGTCGCCTCGGCGAGACGGCGGGCGAGCTCCTCCGCGAGCGCCCGCGGCGCGCGGCGCGCGGCGCGCGCCGCGGCGAGCGCTGCGTTCGTCGCGAAGTCGCCGTGCTCGGCGCGCGCCGGCCGCTCGAGGCGGACGGCACCGCCGGGAACCTCGATCCCCATCTCCGCGAGCGTGGCGCGCACCGCCTGGGCGAGCGCGTCGGTGATCGACATGGCGCAGTGAGGATGACCGACGGACGGCTACCATGCAACCGAGCCGACGGCGCTCGAGCGCTCCTGCCCTCGTAGCTCAGGGGATAGAGCACCGGCCTCCGGAGCCGGGTGCGCAGGTTCGAATCCTGCCGAGGGCGCCGACCGCTAGACCAGCGACGTCGCCGGGGACTCCCTCCCACGGCGCGCAATCCGAGAGCGGCGGTCGCGCAGCGGGTGCGACGGCTCGAGGAGATCGTCGCCTTCACTCGGCTCGCCTGCCGCCGTCACCGTTCTCGGTCGGTCGGGATGGCGGAACCGGCGGCGACAGCCCACCTGTCCGTCCAGGCGCCAGCCGTCACGCTCCAGCGCACCGATGACGTCTCGCACCTTCACGAGTTCAAGGTACGGGATCGACGGAGCCCCCGGCTCCTCGGGTGGGATGGGAGCAGCAGGAGGCCTAGCGCCAGGCGACCTCGAAGCGATCGGCCATCATGACCTTGTCCCAGGCGACGACGAAGTCGGCCGCGAACTTCTCCCGGGCGTCGCTTGCGGCGTAGACCTCGGCGATCGCCCGGAGCTGGGAGTTGGCCCCGAAGACCAGGTCGACCGCCGAGGCGGTCCAGCGCAGCCGCCCGCTCGCCCGGTCCCGACCTTCGTAGGTGTGCTCCTCGGCAGCCGACGGCGACCAGACCGTGCCCATGTCCAGCAGGTTGACGAAGAAGTCCGTGGTGAGGAGCCCGCGCCGGTCGGTCAGCACCCCGATCGCGCGGTCGGCGAAGGTCGCCCCGAGGACCCGCAGTCCGCCCACCAGGACGGTCATCTCGGGAGCACTCAGCCCCAGGAGGGAGGCCCGCTCGACCAGCAGGTGCTCGGGAGGCAGCTGCTCGCCAGGCCGCAGGTAGTTGCGGAACCCGTCAGCCCGGGGCTCGAGGACAGCGAAGGACTGGACGTCGGTCTGCGCCTCGCTGGCGTCCGTCCGGCCGGGCACGAAGGGCACGCTGACGCGCACCCCGGCTCGGCGGGCGGCCTCCTCGATGCCGGCGCAGCCGCCGAGGACGATGAGGTCGGCGAGGGAGATCCTCCTGCCGCCTCGCTGCGCCTCGTCGAATCGGGCCTTGATGCGCTCGAGGACCCCGAGGACGGCGGCCAGCTCGACGGGGTCGTTCACCGGCCAGTCCCGCTGGGGGGCCAGCCGAATGCGCGCGCCGTTCGCCCCGCCTCGCTTGTCGGTCCGGCGGAAGGTCGAGGCCGAGGCCCAGGCGGTGCGGACGAGCTGGGCGACGGTGAGGCCCGAGTCGAGCAGGCTGCGCTTCAGCTCGGCCACGTCGCGCTCGTCGACGAGCTCGTGGTCGACGGCCGGCACCGGGTCCTGCCAGATCTGAGGCTCCTCGGGTACCAGTGGACCGAGGTAGCGGGAGCGAGGGCCCATGTCCCGGTGCGTCAGCTTGAACCAGGCCCGGGCGAAGGCCTGCTCGAGCGCCTCGGGGTGCTGGCGGAAGCGCTCGGCGATGCGCCGGTAGCGGGGATCGACCTTCAGGGCGATGTCGGTGGTCAGCATCATCGGCGGGGTCCGCCTGGAGGGATCGTGGGCGTCGGGCACCTGCTCCCGGGCGGCGGGGTCGGTGGGCACCCACTGCGTGGCTCCGGCGGGGCTGGTGGTGGGTTCCCAGTCGTAGCCGAAGAGGTTGTCCAGGTAGCCGGTATCCCAGCGGGTGGGGTTGGCCGTCCAGGGACCCTCGATGCCGCTCGTGTAGGTGTAGGGTCCGCTGCCGGTTCTGTAGGTGTTCTTCCACCCGAGGCCCTGCTGCTCCAGGGGCGCCCCCTCGGGCTCCGCTCCCACGTAGCGGGCCGGGTCGACCGCCCCGTGGCACTTCCCGAAGGTGTGGCCGCCCGCGATCAGTGCCACGGTCTCCTCGTCGTCCATGGCCATCCGAGCGAAGGTTTCCCGGATGTCCTGGGCAGCCGCCAGCGGGTCGGGGTTGCCGCCGGGGCCCTCGGGGTTGACGTAGATCAGGCCCATCTGCACCGACCCGAAGGGACCGGCGATCTCCCCGGGCTGCCCGGTGCGCTCGTCGCCCAACCAGGTCCGCTCGGGCCCCCAGTTGACGTCCTCCTCGGTCTCGAAGACGTCCACCCGACCCCCGCCGAAGCCCAGGGTCCGAACGCCCATCGCCTCCAGGGCGCAGGTGCCGGCGAAGACGATCAGGTCGCCCCAGGAGAGGTGGCGCCCCCACTTCTGCTTCACGGGCCAGAGCAGTCGGCGAGCCTTGTCCAGATTGGCGTTGTCCGGCCAGCTGTTCACCGGGGCCAGGCGTTGGGCACCGGTGCCGGCCCCGCCTCGACCGTCGGCCACCCGGTAGGTACCGGCCGCGTGCCAGGCCATCCGGACGAACAGCGGACCGTAGTGCCCCCAGTCCGCGGGCCACCACGACTGGGAGGTGGTCATCACCGCCTCGAGGTCTCGCCGCAGCTCGGCCAGGTCCACGCTCGAGAAGGCGGCCTTGTAGTCGAAGCCCTCGCCGAGGGGATTGGCCCGGGGCGAGTGCTGGTGGAGGATCCGCAGGTTCAGCTGATTGGGCCACCAATCCAGGTTCGAGCCGTCGCCGACGCCGGTGTGCAGGAAGGGGCAGCGGGCTTCGTCGGACGCTGCTTCGGACATGGGACACCTCCAGGGGGGCACGGACGGGAGAGCGGGCGCCGGGTGATCGACCGTCGCCAGGGCTGAATGCCGGTCTGCCGGGTCGTTCAACCCCTCCTGAGACTAGACTAATTCTAAACTCAGAGTCAACCAAAAAATGGGGCCGGGGTGCGTTGCTCGTCGGCGATGCCTCGCTCGGCGAGCGCTGGCGATCGGTTCGCGGGGACCCGACCCGAGGACGCGCGCGCCGCGAGGCCGCGCGCTCGACCCTCGAGGGGTCGTGCTCGGATGCCACAAGCGAGGTGCGCTCGCGCGCCGCTTCGACGCCGTGGTCGAAGCGGGTGACGTGCGAGCGGTCCTCCCCGACGCAGCTGGCCAGCCTGAGGCGCAACCTTCAGTCGCCCCACAGGCGCCGACGGGGCCCCGCGGCACGCGCGCGCAGGTAGGCGAGCACCGTCCGCTCGCCGTCTGCCGTGAGCGCCACCGTGTGCGGCGTGAGCTCGCGGGCGGTTCCTCGCTCCCAGGTCGCCTCCTCCTCGTCGAGGAGGTCGAAGAGCTGCCACCAGCGAACGGGGCGGTAGATCGCCGAGAGGACGTGGTCAGCGGTGATCGGTCCGACCGGGGTCGACCACCCCTGCGCCTCGAGGATCGGGTGCAGGTCGGCGACGAGCTGGCGCACCTCGACGCGCCCGGCCAGCAGGCGCAGGCCCACGAGCTCGGTGACCATCGCGGTGAACTCCGAGCCGTCCTCGGTCGTGCGCGCGAGCTGCGCCCAGAGCGCCTCGGGCCGGGCGAGCAGCGTCGCCCCGCGGGCGGTGAGCAGGAGACGCCGACCCCGCCGCCGCACGAGCCGCAGCCGGCTCGCCACCTCCCGGAGGGTGGACAGCGCAGCGACCTCGGCCTCCGAGTGCGGCGGCGTGTGCCAGTCCCACCAGCCGAAGCGCTCCACCGCGGCGAGCACCGTGGCCCGGGCGAGGTAGCCGGCCTGCGTCAGCGCCGTGCCGTCCGGCCCGCTCGCAGCCGCGAGCAGCCAGCGCATCGGCTCGACGGCTCGCGCCGGGTCGGGGGGCAGCTCGACGGGATGGAGGAGGCGGTTCGCCACCGACGACCGCCACGCTCGGTGCGTGCCGTGGCGGGCGCCCTCGATCCACGTCGCGACGCGCTCGGTGGTGACGAGGCTCGCGAGCGTCTGGCCCGGTGGCAGGTCGAGCGGACGTCCGAGCACGGCCTCGCTGATCGCGACCGCCTTCGTCCGCCAGCGTGCAGCACCCGGGACGAGCTCGCCGGCGGCGACCGCGTCGCCGAGCGCGCGCTCGACCGCGTCGTAGGCGCGTGCTTCGTCGATCCCCATGACCGAGCCCCACTCGAGGAGCTCGGTGTCGGGTGGCTCGACGCCCGACCGCGCGTGCGCCTCCTGGAAGGCCGCCATCCCCTCGAAGGGGCCGACCCTCCACGCCTCGAGGACCCGCCTCGTCTCCGCTGACCGGGCGACGTGGGCGAGGTGCGACAGGCGCAGCTCGTGGAGGAGCGCGCCCGTCGATTCGACGAGGTCGTCCCACTCGCGCGCAGGGCAGTCCCGAGGCATCCGCCACCACAGGAAGCGCTGGAGGACGGCCTGGTGGACGAGGCCGACGCCCTCCCCGCAGGTGAGCCCGTCGGCCGCGACCTGCGCCGCGAGCGCGAGGTCCGGACGCCGCGCGACGACCCTCCCGAGCGCGCGCTCAACCGCTTCGTCGCTCATCGCTACCTCCCTGCACGATCCGGAGCACCGTGCCCGGGCGCCGCTCACCGGCCTCGAGGTCGACGCCGGTCAGCACGAGGCAGCGCTGGCGCAGGTGCGCTCGGTGGAAGCCCGGGCGATCGGCCGCCTCGAAGACCTCGACGGCGAGCGCACGCCGGCCGGCACGCAGCGCGCTCAGCGCCATCGCCTCGATCGGCATCCAGTGGTCGCTGCCGAGCCGGGCCGCGGCGGCGACGTAGCGACCGAAGCGCCTGCCGGCAACGGCGAGCCACGCGAGCTGCTGGAGGGCCTCGTCGGCCTGGAAGTCGAGGTACTGCGAGCGACACTGCGAGGCGAGACCGAGCAGGTACCCCTCGACGGCCTCCACCTGGCTGGCAGGCAGGTTCCGCCACGGGAGCGTCTCCTCGGCGTGCCCGAGCCCGTAGTCCTCGAACACGACGAGGTCGCACAGGTCCTCCCAGAACACCTCGGCCGGCACCCCCGAGGCCTCCCAGTCGAGGGAGAGGTAGGTGTGCCAGGCGGCGCGCCGCAGCTCCCCGACGTTGCCGTGGGAGTCGTCGACCCGCTCGGCGAGCTCACAGCCGACCGCGTGGAAGGCGCGGAAGAGCGCGAGCCGCTGCGCGCTCGCGAGGTCGCGTCGGTCGAGGCGCTCGAGCCGCTGCTCGACTCGGCGAACGAGGGCGAAGCTCTGGTACTTGGAGACGTAGCCGCCGCGCCCGAGCACGCCGCGGAACGCCTCGTAGGAGGGGAGCGGGTCGACCGGGAAGGCGCTCCAGCGCCCTCGACGGGCGCGCGCCACGTGGCGCGCCCGAGGTGTCTCGCGCATCGAGGGCGTGAGCGCGCGCTCGTCGATGGCGTCGGCGCTCACCTTGGCGCGTGCCCGCTCGACCAGGCGCGGCTCGGCCAGCACCTCCGGCGTGGCGAGCGTCGCGACGCTGCAGCCGGCGACCGCGAGCCTCGATCGAAGGTCGGCCAGGTGGCTCAGCTTCGCCTCGCTCGCGCGTCGGCCACCGGCACGGTCTCGCAGCTCGGTCGCGAGGCGAGACTCGAGCCCGTCGAGGCTGCCGCCGTGGTCGCAGACGGCGACCGTGGCGAACCACAGGTCCCAGTGGGTCCAGAGCCGCCCCGCGCGTTCGGCCCACGGCTCGGGCCCGAGCACCCTCTGCCGCCGCGGGGTCGGACCGCTCACGGCCGGCGCCCCAGACGCCTGGCCCGCCGGCGCGTCGAGGCCACCGGAGCGCGACGCCCGGCGACGGCGACCGGTGCCGCACACGCCCGCCGGTTGCACGCGCTGCGTCCCCCCGTCGGCGGTCGCCGAGCGAGCGCGACGGGCCACGTGTGGCGTGCCCCCCGCCGTGGCGTGCGCTGGGCTCGACGCGCGCACCGGCCCGAGCGAGCGGACCCGAGGCGCCGTGACCGGTCCCGCGCACACCGTGGCCCGGCGCGCGAGCCGGCTCGCTCGAGGCGCCCGTCGGCCACGTCTCGCACCCGGTAGACGGCGACGACCACCGCCGCCACCCTACTGAGCGCGCGCGTGGCGTGCAGCGACCCTGACAGCCCGAGGCCCGAGGCGTTCGCGCGCGCTCGCGTTCACACGGTATTGACGGATCGTGTCCCCCGGTTGACGACGCGTTCACCTTCGAGACGGCATCGTCGGGGCATGGGTGACCTGCTCTCGGTGATCGGCACCGTGGCCTTCGTGCTCTCGATGCTCGCCGCAATCCGGGCCTTGGAGCGCGTGTGAGCATCGTCGAGGCGACCCTCCTCGCCCTCGCGGTGGGGCTGCTCGCCTACCTCGTCGTCGCGCTCGTGCGGCCCGAGTGGTTCTGATGGGGCTGTTCGCCTCCCTCGCCGTCCTCGTGGCCGCGCTCGCGCTCTCCTGGCGCCTTCTCGGCTCCTACCTGGCGGCGGTCTACGACGGCCGCCTCCGCTTCCTCGGCTTCCTCGAGCGTCCGCTGTACCGCATCCTCGGGGTCGACCCGGAAGCCGAGCAGTCCTGGCAGCGCTACGCCGGTGCGCTCGTCGTCTTCTCCGGCG
This sequence comes from Acidimicrobiales bacterium, assembly GCA_035294085.1. Classification (NCBI taxonomy): domain Bacteria; kingdom Bacillati; phylum Actinomycetota; class Acidimicrobiia; order Acidimicrobiales; species Acidimicrobiales bacterium. Next base: position 106,593 of record DATGLP010000014.1, read on the forward strand.
TGTCGATCCTGCTCACCTACCTGGTCGAGCGCATCCAGTCGAGCCTGCCGCTCAACCCGGAGCACCTCGCCTCCGTCCCCCCCGCGCTCGCGTGGAACACGGCCGTCTCCTTCGTGACGAACACGAACTGGCAGAACTACGCGGGCGAGTCGACGATGTCGTACCTCACGCAGATGGCGGCGCTCGGGGTCCAGCAGTTCGCGAGCGCCTCGGTCGGCATCGCGGTGGCGGTCGCCCTCGCCCGGGGATTCGCTCGTCGCGGCGCTCCGACGATCGGCAACTTCTGGGTCGACCTCGTGCGAGGCGTCTGCTACGTGCTCGTCCCCGTCGCCTTCCTCGCCGGCATCGTGTACGTCGAGCAGGGAGCGGTGCAGACGCTCGCCGGCCCCGCGACGGTGCACGACGCGCTGACCGGGGCGACCCAGGTCATCGCGCGTGGGCCGGTCGGCTTCCTGGAGGCCATCAAGAACCTCGGGACCAACGGTGGCGGCTTCTTCAACGCGAATGGCGCGCACCCGTTCGAGAACCCGACCGCGCTCACGAACCTGCTGTCCGTCTTCCTCATGCTGTGCATCCCGGTCTCGCTCACCTACACGTTCGGGAAGATGGTCGGGAGCACCAGGCAGGGGGTCGCCCTCCTCATGGCGATGGCGGTGATCTTCGCGGCCTGGCTGGGTTTCACGACCTACGCCGAGACTCGTCCCAATCCCGCGGTCGCCGCCGCGCACGCCGTCGCCCAGCCGCAAGGCAACGTCGAGGGCAAGGAGGTCCGCTTCGGGGTCCTCTCCTCCGCCCTCTACGACGTCACCGCCACCCAGACCTCCACCGGCAGCGTCGATGGCTCGAACGACTCCTACACCCCGATGGGAGGCTTCGGGCTCCTCTCGGGCATGATGCTGGGCGAGGTCTCCCCCGGTGGCGTCGGCAGCGGGCTCTACACGATCCTGCTCTTCGCCGTCGTGACCGTGTTCATCGGCGGGCTGATGGTCGGCCGGACGCCCGAGTACCTCCGCAAGAAGATCCAGGCGAGGGAGGTCAAGCTCGCCGCCATCGCCGTGCTCGTCATGCCGCTCACCGTCATCGTCGCCACCGCGATCGCGGTGTCGGTGCACGCGGGGCGCATCGCCCCGTCGAACGCGGGCCCGCACGGCTTCAGCGAGATCCTCTACGCCTTCACGTCGCAAGCCAACAACAACGGCTCCGCGTTCGCCGGGCTGCGCTCGGACACGCCCTTCTACGACGTGGCGGGTGCCATCTCGATGCTGCTCGGCCGCTTCGGGGTCATCGTCCCGGTGCTCGCCCTCGCGGGTTCCCTCGCCGGGAAGCAGCTCGTACCGACGAGCCGAGGCACGCTTCGCACCGACACCCCGCTGTTCGTCGGGCTCCTGATCGCCGTGATCCTCATCGTCGGCGGGCTCACGTTCTTCCCTGCGGTCTCCCTCGGCCCGATCGTCGAGCAGCTCAGCCACGGGAGACTCTTCTGATGGGCACAGGCGGTCGGAACGTCCACTCGGCGCGCGGCGTCGCCCAGCCCCGATCGCTGCTCGATCCGGAGATCCTCCTCCAGGCGGCTCGCGCTGCGGTGGTGAAGCTGGACCCGCGCGTCCAGGCTCGCAACCCCGTGATGTTCGTCGTCCTCGTCGGCACCTTGGTCTGCCTCGCCGAGACGGTGGCGCACCCAGGGATCTTCACGACGAGCATCACGATCTGGCTCCTGCTCACCATCCTGTTCGCGAACTTCGCCGAGGCGATGGCCGAGGGGCGAGGCAGGGCCCAGGCGGAGTCGCTCCGCCGCCTCCGGACCGACACCGAGGCGCGTCGCCTCAGCGACGGCCGCGAGGAGCGCGTCCCCGCCGCCTCGCTCGGCAGGGGCGACCTCGTCGTGTGCGAGGCGGGTGACGTCATCCCGTCCGACGGCGAGATCGTCGAGGGGATCGCCTCGGTCGACGAGTCCGCCATCACCGGGGAGTCCGCACCGGTGATCCGCGAGTCCGGAGGCGACCGCTCGGCCGTCACCGGCGGTACGAAGGTCCTGTCGGACCGCATCGTCGTTCGCATCACGGCCGAACGCGGGCAGACCTTCCTCGACCGGATGATCGGGCTGGTCGAGGGCGCGAACCGCCAGAAGACGCCGAACGAGGTGGCGCTCACGATCCTGCTCGTCGCGCTCACGATCGTCTTCCTCCCCGTCGTCGTCGCGCTGGACCCCTTCGGCCGGTTCGCCGGGGCGCGCCTCTCGGTCGTCGTCCTCGTCGCCCTCCTCGTCTGCCTCATCCCGACGACGATCGGCGCGCTGCTCTCTGCGATCGGCATCGCCGGCATGGACCGCCTGGTCCAGCGCAACGTCCTCGCCATGAGCGGACGGGCGGTCGAGGCGGCGGGCGACGTCCAGACCCTGCTGCTCGACAAGACCGGCACGATCACGTTCGGCAACCGCATGGCGACGGCGTTCATCGCGGTCGGCGGCCACAGCGAGTCCGAGCTCGCGGCGGCGTCCCAGCTCGCGTCGCTCGCCGACGAGACGCCCGAGGGCCGCTCGATCGTCGTCCTCGCCAAGGAGCGCTTCGCGCTGCGCGAGCGAGACCTCGGGGCGGGCCACACGTTCGTGCCGTTCTCGGCCACGACGCGCATGTCGGGCCTCGACGTCGACGGGCGGCGCATCCGCAAGGGAGCCGCCGACGCCATCCGTGCGTTCGTCGTCGGACAGGGCGGCACGATCCCCGCGGGCCTCGACCAGGTCGTCGAGCGAGTCGCGCGGGCCGGCTCGACGCCGCTCGTCGTCGCCGACGGCGCCGAGGTCCTCGGGGTGATCGAGCTCAAGGACGTCGTGAAGCAGGGGATCCGCGAGCGCTTCGAGCAGCTCCGAGCCGTGGGGATCCGGACGGTCATGATCACCGGCGACAACCCGCTCACCGCCGCCGCGATCGCGGAGGAGGCGGGCGTCGACGACTACCTCGCCCAGGCGACGCCGGAGGCGAAGCTCGAGCTCATCCGGTCCGAGCAGGCCGACGGGAAGCTCGTCGCCATGACGGGCGACGGGACGAACGACGCCCCCGCGCTCGCCCAGGCCGACGTCGGCGTGGCGATGAACACCGGAACGACCGCCGCCAAGGAGGCGGGCAACATGGTCGACCTCGACTCGAACCCGACGAAGCTCATCGACATCGTCGAGGTGGGCAAGCAGCTCCTCATCACCCGAGGCGCCCTCACGACCTTCTCGATCGCGAACGACATCGCGAAGTACTTCGCGATCGTCCCGGCGCTGTTCGCCGCCACCTACCCCCAGCTCGGCGCGCTGAACGTGATGCACCTCCACAGCCCGACGAGCGCCGTGCTCTCCGCCGTCATCTTCAACGCGCTCGTCATCGTCGCCCTCGTCCCGCTCGCGCTGCGCGGCGTGCGGTGGCGACCGGCGGAAGCGCCGGCGATCCTGCGCCGCAACGTCCTCGTCTACGGGCTCGGCGGCGTGATCACGCCGTTCGTGTTCATCAAGCTCATCGACCTGATCCTCACGGCGACGGGGGCCTTCTGATGCTCGTCCACCTTCGGCGGTCCGTCCTCGCCGGTCTCGCCCTCCTCCTCCTCGTCGGTCTCGCCTACCCCCTCGCCGGCACGGGGATCTCCCTCCTCGCCTTCCGCCACCAGGCGGAAGGTTCGCTCACGGCGGACGGGTCGACCCTCATCGGCCAGGCGTGGCCGGGGCCGAGGTGGTTCGAGGGACGGCCGTCGGCGACGCTGTCTGCGGGGCGAGGCCCCGACGGCATCGCCGTGTCGGGCGCCGCCAACCTCGGCCCGCGCTCGCGTGCGCTCGCAGCCACCGTCGCGCGCGAGGCAGCCCGGTGGCGGTCGATCGGGGTCGCGCCGACCGCCGACCTCGTCACCACCTCCGGGAGCGGGCTCGACCCGGACATCAGCCCGGCGGACGCCTTCGCCGAGGCGCCGGCCGTCGCGCGCGCCCGCCACCTGCCCCTCGCCGAGGTGCGCCGGCTCGTCGCCACCCAGGTGCACGGGGCCGAGTTCGGGTTCCTCGGCGAGCCGTACGTCGACGTCCTCGAGCTGAACCTGGCCCTGGCGCGGCTGAGGTGAGCAGCTGGGACTTCACGGCCCCGGGCAGCTGGGGCGGCCGCCCGATCGCCGGGGAGCTCGGCGCGGCCCGCCCGCGCCAGCGCATCCTCGTGACCGGTACGATCCGGGCGCTGCGCACGATCACCCGCAACGCGAACGGCTCGCCCGCCTTGTACTGCCTCTTCGAGGACGAAACGGGCGAAGTCGAGCTCGTCTTCCTCGGCCGCTCGGCCGTCCCCGGGCTGTCGGTGGGCACGCGCCTCACCGTCGAGGGGACCCTCGGGCGGGAGGGCGGGCGCCTCGTGTGCCTCAACCCGCGCTACCGCATCGAGGCGGGCGAGCAGCCGTGAGACGGGCGCCATGAACGGCGACGGGCCCAACGCCACGTCGGCGGCCACCGACGAGGCGGTGAGCGCGGCGGCAGCGCTCGAGGCCGACGCCACCGAGGTCGTCGAGGCGGCCGGTCACTTCCGCGTCTACCTCGGCGCGGCCCCCGGCGTGGGCAAGACCTACGCCATGCTGAACGAAGGGCGCCGGCGCAAGGGCCGCGGGACCGACGTCGTCGTCGGGTTCGTCGAGTGCCACGGCCGGCCGCTCACCGAGGCGCTCGTCGAGGGGTTCGAGGTCGTCCCGAGGAAGGTCGTCGCCTACCGAGGATCTCGCTTCGAGGAGATGGACCTCGACGCAATCCTCGCCCGCCACCCGAAGGTCGCGCTCGTCGACGAGCTCGCCCACACCAACGTCCCGGGGTCGGGACGCCACGAGAAGCGCTGGCAGGACGTGCTCGAGCTCCTCGACGCCGGGATCGACGTCATCACGACCGTCAACATCCAGCACCTCGAGAGCATCGCCGACGCCGTCGAGGAGATGACCGGCACGCCGGTGCGCGAGCGCGTCCCGGACTGGGTGGTCCGCCGGGCGGACCAGATCGAGCTCGTCGACTCCTCGGCCGAGCAGCTGCGCCGGCGGATGCTCCACGGCAACATCTACCCCCCGGAGAAGGTGCCGCAGGCGCTCGCGCACTTCTTCCGCACCGACAACCTCATCGCGCTCCGGGAGCTCGCGCTCCGCTTCCTCGCGGACGAGACCGAGGAGGAGCTCCTCGAGCACCTCCGGCGGCGCCGCGCCGAGGGGACCTGGGAGACGACCGAGCGGATCATGGTCGGCGTCACCGCGGCGCCCGGTACCGACACCTTGCTGCGGCGTGCGGGCCGGATCGCGGCCCGGGTGAAGGGAGAGCTCGACGTGGTCCACGTCGCGACCGGCGACGCGCCCGGTCCGGGGGCGGCCGCGCGACTCGGGGCGCTGCGCGAGCTGGCGGGCGCCCTCGGCGCCCACTGGCACGAGGTCCACGGGACGGACCCGGCACGCGCCCTCATCGGCTTCGCGCGCGAGCGGCACACCACGCAGCTCGTCATCGGGTCGAGCCAGCGGTCGCGCCTTCGCGAGCTCCTCGGCGGCGGCTCGGTTGTGCGCCGGGTCCTTCGCGAGGCGGGCAGCGCCGGCATCGACGTGCACGTCATCGCCCGGCGCGAGCCTCGCGCGCCGCGCGAGGCGACCGACGACGAGCCGACCGCCTCGCCGTCTCACTCGGCGTCGAGCTCGTAGCCGATGCCCGGACGCGTCCTGAGCGCGACCGTGCTCCCGGCGAGCTTGCGCCGCAGGCGGTGGGCGTAGACGCGCAGGTAGTTGGACTCGTCGCCGTAGCCGGGACCCCAGACGTCTCGCAGGATCATCTGCTTCGTGCAGATGCGCCCCGCGTGCCGGGCGAGGTAGGCGAGGAACTCGAACTCGCGCGCGGTGAGGTCGAGCAGGACCCCGTCGAGGCGCGCCTCGTAGCGCGCCGCGTCGAGGGTGAGCGGTCCGACGCGCACCTCGCTCGGGGCGCCCTCTCGCGGCGGGTGGTGGCGCAGCGCGACGCGAAGGCGCGCCTCGAGCTCGGCCATGCCGAACGGCTTCGTCACGAAGTCGTCCGCCCCGCCGTCGAGCGCGGCGACCTTGCGCTCCTCGGCGCCCGCGGCCGAGAGCACGATGATCGGCACGCTCGACCACTGCCGGAGACGACGGCACACCTCGAGGCCATCGAGGTCGTCGAGGCCGAGGTCGAGCACGACGACGTCCGGCGCACGCGAGGCCGCCTCGGCGAGACCCTGCGCGCCCGAGCGCGCGACGGCGACGTCGTAGCCACGCGCGCCGAGCCCGATCCGCAGGATCTGGCACAGCCCGCGGTCGTCGTCGACGACGAGCACCCTCGCCATCACCCCACCTCCGCTGGCATCGGCGCGACCGGCAGCCGGAAGACGAACTCGGCCCCCCCGCCGGGCGGCGAGACGAGGCGCATCGACTGCCCGTGGACCTCGAGGAATGCCTCGGCGATGGCGAGGCCCAGCCCGCTGCGACCGCCGCCGCTCGCCTCGTCGAAGAACCCGAAGAGCCCCTCGCGCGCCCCGGGCGGGACGCCGGGTCCGTCGTCGGCGACGTGCACCTCGACCGCGTCCTCGCAGGCGCACGCGCTCACGACGACGCGGCTCGCCTCCCGGGCGTGGCGATCCGCGTTGTCGAGGAGGTTCACGAAGACCTGGACGACGAGGACGGGGTCGACGTCGACCGGGGGGAGATCGGCCGGCAGGCTGAGGACGAAGCGGTCGGCGGCCGGCGAGGCGAGCGTCGCCAGCGCCTCGGCGACGAGGTCCTCGAGGTCGACCGCCTCGCGCCGGGCCTCCAGCGCGCCGGCACGAAGCCGCGTCATGTCGAGGAGGTTCGTGACGAGGCGGGCGAGGCGGTCCGCCTGGGCCTCGACGAGTGCGAGCAGCTCCTCGGTCTCGCCCGGGGCGAGCACGAGATCGCGGCGACGCAGGTCCGAGACGGCCGCCTTGACGGTCGCGAGGGGGGTGCGCAGGTCGTGCGATACCGCCCCCATGAGCGCGCTCCGCCACCGGTCGACCTGCTCGAGCAGGCTGGCGCGCAGCGCCTGCTCGCGCAGCCGGCCGCGCTCGATGGCGAGCGCGGCCTGGTTGCCGTAGGTGCGCAGCAGTTCCCAGTCGCGCCGGTCGAGGCGCGCGCCGGCGAGCGCGAGGACGCCGACGGGGCGCCGCGACGCGCTGAGCGGCAGGGCGAGGACGCCGGCGGAGGCGCCGACGCTGCGCAGGACGTTCGCCGAGGGCGTGGCAGCCCGCAGCTGCTCGTCGTCGAGCGGCTCGCCGGCCGCCGCGGCGACGCCGATGCCCTCGGGCCCCGGCAGCAAGAGCGCGACGCCGGCCGGTCGGAACACCTGGTGGACCGTGGCGACGATGCGCTCGAGGAGCTCGGGGAGGGGGACCTCGGCGATGAGGACGTCGGAGAGCTCGAACAGCTGGCGCATCGCCGCGAGGTGCCGGCGCGACTCGGCTCGCGCGGCGCGCAGGCGGGCCACCACGCGCGCCACGACGAGCATCACCACCGCCCAGACCGCGAGCGCCACCCAGTCCTCGCCGCTCGTCACGTCGAGCGTGCCGTAGGGGGGGATGAAGGCGACGTCGTAGACGAGGAAGCCCGCCGCGACGGTCAGCGCGCCGGCGACGAACCCACCGGTCGCGACGCCGACGACGACCGGCACGACGAGGGCGAGCGCGACCGTCGCGCTCGAGAAGGTCTGCCGGAGGGGCAGCAGCGCCGCGGCGAACAGCGCGAGGCAGGCGAGCCCCGCCGTCGTGCCGACCTGCCACGCTCGATCGGTGCGCACCGCCTCCTGCCGCCGTGACGTCTCCGGCAGTCTACGCAACCGTCCGCCGTGCCCACCCTCGGCTCACCACGAGGCGGCGGCGTGCGCGACGTAGCGCCCGGCGACCCGCTCGAGGTGGACGGAGAGGCCGAAGCACGCGCTGAGCGGCCCGTCGGCGAGCACCTCCGCCGCGGGCCCAGCCGCGACCGCCCGCCCCTCGCGCAGCAGCAGGGCGTGGCTGACGCGCGTCGGCAGCTCCTCGAGGCTGTGCGCGACGTGCACGATCGTCGGGCGGTCGGGCGCCGCGGCGAGCCCGTCGAGCACCGAGACGAGGGCCTCGCGCCCGGGCAGGTCCACGCCGATCGCCGGCTCGTCGAGGAGCAGGAGGGCATGGCGACCGAGCATCGCCCGCGCGATGAGGATCCGCTGGCGCTCGCCGAGGCTGCACAGACCGAAGAGCTGGTCGGCGACGTGCGCGCAGTGCAGCTCGGCGAGGAGGCTGCGCGCCTCCTCCTCGGCCGCCCGGTCGAACGCTCCCCACCAGGGGGCCAGGAGGCCATCGCGACCGGTGAGCACGATCTCGGTGGCCGTCGCGTTCGGGGGGAGCTGATCGGCGACGTGGTGGCCCACGATCGCGATGCGGCGACGCAGCTCCCGCAGGTCGCTGCGTCCGAGGCGCGCCCCGAGGACGACGACCTCCCCGCTGGTCGGGTGGCGCTGCGCGCCGAGCAGGCCGAGCAGCGTCGTCTTGCCGGCGCCGTTCGGGCCGAGGAGCGCCCAGTACTCGCCGACGCCGATCTCGCAGGAGATCGGCCCGAGGATGGCGCGCCCGCCGGCGACGAGCACGGTCGCGCCGGCAAGGCGCGCCGCGACCTCGCGACGGCTCGGGTCCACTGCCGCATTCGAGCAGGCTCGTCCTCCGGCGCGCAACGTGGCGACGCCGGGCGCGTGGCGCACGCCCGGTGCGGCTCGCCGCGCCGGCGTGGAACGTCCCGGACGCGGCATCGGTCCGTGCGCCAGGCGACGCGACCCCGGGCGCGCCGGGACCCGCAGCAGGCCCGAGGAGCGACCGGCGAGGGCGGCGCCAGGCGTCGGTGGAGCCCCTGGCACCGAGCGGTTAGCGTCGACGCGTAGCAGCGAGGAGGTCGCGATGGGACTGAACAGCTTCGGGGCCGAGCAGGAGCTCGTCGTCGGGGGCCGCCCCTACCGGATCCACCGCCTGTCGGCCCTCGCCGGGCGCCACGACGTCGAGCGCCTGCCGTACTCGATGAAGATCCTCCTCGAGAACCTGCTGCGCAACGAGGACGGCAGGAACGTGACCGGCGAGGACATCGAGGCGCTCGCCGACTTCGCCCGCAGCGGTCCGAGCGACCGGGAGATCGCCTTCTCGCCGGCGCGCATCCTCCTCCAGGACTTCACCGGCGTCCCCTGCGTCGTCGACCTCGCCGCGCTGCGCGACGCGGTCGACGCCCTCGGGGGTCGCCCCGAGGCCGTCAACCCCCAGATCCCCGTCGACCTCGTGATCGACCACTCGGTCATCGCGGAGGTGGCGGGCCGGCCCGACGCCTTCGTGCGCAACGCCGAGCTCGAGCTCGCCCGCAACCTCGAGCGCTACCGCTTCCTGCGCTGGGGGCAGCAGGCCTTCTCGAACTTCCGGGTCGTGCCGCCCGACACCGGCATCTGCCACCAGGTCAACCTCGAGTACCTCGCCCAGGTCGTCTTCCGGGACGCCGAGGGTGGCGCCTACCCGGACAGCCTCGTCGGCACGGACTCGCACACGCCGATGGTGAACGGCCTCGGCGTCCTCGCCTGGGGGGTGGGCGGGATCGAGGCGGAGGCAGCGATGCTCGGCCAGCCGATCCCGCTCCTCATCCCGAGCGTCGTCGGCCTGCGCCTGTCGGGCGAGCTGCCCGAGGGGTCGACCGCCACCGACCTTGTCCTCACCATCGCCGAGCTCCTGCGCCGCCACGGCGTGGTCGGCAAGTTCGTCGAGCTCTACGGGCCCGGCGTCGCGGCCGTGCCCGTGGAGAACCGGGCGACCATCGGGAACATGTCCCCGGAGTACGGCTCGACGGTGACCATCGTGCCGATCGACGAGGACACGCTGCGCTACCTGCGCCTCACGGGCCGGCCGGCCGACCTCGTCGACCTCGTCGAGGCCTACGCGAAGGAGCAGGGCCTCTGGCACGACCCGAGCGTCGAGCCGGCGTACACCGAGACGATCGAGCTCGACCTGTCGACCGTCGTCCCGAGCCTCGCCGGGCCCTCTCGGCCCCAGGACCGCGTCCCTCTCAGGCGCTCGAAGGCGATGCTGCGCGAGTCGCTCGCCGCGGCCGTGGGGGGGAGCGCCGGGGACCGGCCGCGCTCGCCGCAGCTCGTGCGGCTCACCTCGGGCGAGCAGTTCGAGCTCGACCACGGCGACGTGGTCATCGCCGCCATCACGAGCTGTACGAACACCTCGAACCCGCAGGTCATGCTCGCGGCGGGCCTGCTCGCCCGGCGCGCCGTCGAGCGAGGCCTCACCTCCAAGCCGTGGGTGAAGACCTCGCTCGCACCGGGCTCGCGCGTCGTCATCGACTACTACGAGCAAGCCGGCCTCCTCCCCTACCTCGAGAAGCTCGGCTTCCACCTCGTCGGCTTCGGCTGCACGACCTGCATCGGCAACTCGGGTCCACTCGCGCCCGAGATCTCCGCGGCGATCGCGGCCGGCAACCTCTCGTGCGCCGCCGTCCTGTCGGGCAACCGGAACTTCGAGGGGCGCGTGCACCCCGAGGTGCGGCTGAACTACCTCGCCTCGCCACCGCTCGTCGTCGCCTACGCCATCGCCGGGACGATGGACGTCGACCTGTACGCCGAGCCGCTCGGCGTGGGCAGCGACGGCGCCCCCGTCTACCTGCGCGACATCTGGCCCACGGCGGCCGAGGTCGCCGCGGCGGTGCGCGACTCGGTGCAAGCCTCGATGTTCGCGAAGGACTACGCCGACGTCTTCGGCGGGGACGAGGCGTGGCGGAGCCTGGAGGCCCCGACCGGCCAGCGCTACTCGTGGGACGAGTCGACCTACGTGAAGCGGCCGCCGTTCCTCGAGGGCATCGGGCCGAACCCGGCCCCCCTCGCCGACATCGTCTCGGCGCGCGCGCTCGCCGTGCTCGGCGACTCCGTCACGACGGACCACATCTCGCCGGCCGGCGCGATCCGCCCGACGAGCCCGGCCGGGCGCTGGCTGCTCGAGCACGGCGTCGCCGAGGCAGACTTCAACTCGCTCGGCACGCGCCGCGGCAACCACGAGGTGATGCTGCGCGGCACCTTCGCCAACAACCGAATCCGCAACCGCCTCGTGCCCGGGACCGAGGGTGGGGTCACCGTCCACCTGCCCGACGGGGAGGTGGGCACGATCTACGACGTCGCCATGCGCTACGCCACCGAGCAGGTACCGCTCGTCATCCTGGCCGGCAAGGAGTACGGCTCGGGGTCGTCGCGCGACTGGGCGGCGAAGGGAACGGCCCTGCTCGGCGTGCGAGCGGTGCTCGCCGAGAGCTTCGAGCGGATCCACCGCTCCAACCTGATCGGGATGGGCGTCGCGCCGCTGCAGTTCCTCGACGGCGGCGTGGACGCGCTCGGCCTCACCGGGCGCGAGGTCTACACGATCACCGGCCTCGCCGGCGTGCCGCCGGCCGAGCTGATCGGCCGGCGCCTCACCGTCGCCGCGGACGACCGGCGCTTCGAGGTCCTCCTGCGGATCGACACGCCGACGGAGGCGGACTACTTCGCGCACGGCGGCATCCTGCCCTTCGTCGCCCGCAAGCTCGCCGCGTCCTGACGCTGTCGCCCCTCGGCGGCGTCGCGACCGCTGGCCACCTCGGGGCGTGCTCGCCCGGCAGCCGGCGCCCTGGGAGACGGCGGCCGTTCCCTGCACCCGTGCAGGGCGCCCGGGCCCTCGGTCCGGTCCGGGCGAGGTGGCCGTGGCTCAGCCGATCGTGACGAGGCGGCCGAGGCCGATGGCGCGCAGCGCCACCTCGAGCTCGCTCGTCGCCCAGCTCATCCGGTCGAGGACGAGCAGGACGCCGAAGCCCGCGAGGAGCAGGGCCGAGGCGATCGTGACCGCCCGCAGGTGGCGCCTCACCACCGCGAGGGCGCCTGCCAGGCGGCCGAGGCCGCAGCCGACCGCGAGGAGCGGCACGCCGAGCCCCGCCGCGTAGCACGCGAGGAGGAGCGCGCCCCGGCCGATCCCGCGCTCGGTCGCTGCCACGGACAGGACCGAGGCGAGGACCGGGCCGATGCACGGCGTCCAGCCGAGCCCGAAGGCCACCCCGGCGACGGGCGCGGCGAGGGGACCGAGGCGGGCGGTGTCGGGGTGGAAGCGAACCTCGCCGTAGAGGGCGGGGAGGCGCAGCACGAGGGAGCCGGCGAGGAAGAGCGCCATGGCGATGACGAAGGCCCCGGCGGCGCGCGTGAGGACGAGGCGGTCGTGGAAGAGCGCCTGGCCGACCGAGGTGGCCGAGACGCCGAGGAGCACGAAGACCGTCCCGAAGCCGGCGACGAAGAGCAGGCCGTCCCGGACGATGCGCGCCAGGTGGCCCCTGCCGTCCGCCGGCCCGGCGAGGTCGAGGCCCGTCACCACCGACAGGTAGGCGGGCACGACCGGGAGCACGCACGGGGACGCGAAGGAGAGGACGCCGCCGCCGAAGGCGGCGAGGTAGCTCACCGGGACGCTCATCTGCTCGGACCGCTCCTGCGAAGGGCCGCCTGTCCGGCTGGGCCGGCCGCGGGGTCACAGCCTCGCGCACCGGCGAGAGCGGGGCGAACGCGGGGAATGCTTGCGTTCGGGCGGCGGCGGCGCCATTGTCGTCCCGATGACGGGGGCGGGATGGGTCTGAGCGCCGTCGAGCGGCGCGTGCTCGACTTCGAGCGAGCCTGGTGGACCCTCGGCGAACCCAAGCGCGACGCGATCCGTGCCCGCCTCCAGATGTCCCCCTCCCGCTACTACGCGCTCCTCGACCGGCTCGCCGACTCGCCCGACGCCCTCGCCTACGACCCGCTCGTCGTGCGGCGCGCCCGGCGCCGGCGCGCGGCTCGGCGCGCCCGGCTCTTCGGCGAGGCGCCACGCCGGAGCGAGCCTCGCTGAGCGCCCAGGCGCTCGCCGCAGCGCGGCGCCTCGGCGAGCGCGCGTCCGCCGGCGTGATCGTCACCGACTTCGACGGCACGCTCGCGCCCATCGTCGACGACCCGCAGCGGGCCCGGCCCCTGCCCGGAGCGCCCGACCTCCTCGCGGCGCTCGCGGCGCGCTTCCGGACCGTCGCGGTCGTCTCGGGGCGCCCAGCTCGGTTCCTCGCCGAGCGCCTCGAGCTCGACGAGCGCCCCTCGCGCCTCGTCGTCTTCGGCCTCTACGGCCTCGAGCGGGCCGACCCGGGGGGCGTCGGGATGCACGCCGAGGACCTCGCGCGCTGGCGCGACGCCCTCGCTCGAGCGAGCGCCGCGGCGCGGCGGCAGCTGCCGGTCGACGTGCTCGTGGAGGACAAGGGCCTCGGCCTCACCCTGCACTGGCGACGGGCGCCGGGCGCGCGCCGACGCGTCCTCGAGGTCGCCGAGGCCCTCGCGCGCGACGCAGGCCTGGCGCTGCGCGAGGCGAAGGCGGCGATCGAGCTCGGGCCGCCGGGCGCACCAGGCAAGGGCGACGTGGTCGGGCGCCTCGTCGCGGGCGCGACGGGGGCGTGCGTGCTCGGCGACGACCTCGGGGACCTCGCCGCCTTCGACGCGCTCGACGCGGTGGCGGCAGCTGGGGGGTGGACCTGCAAGGTGGCGGTCGCGGGGCCCGAGGCGCCACCCGCCCTCCTCGAGGCCGCGGACCTGCGCCTCGACGGGCCCCCGGCCGCCCTCGCCTTCCTGCGCGCCGTCCTCGAGGCCGCCGGTGGCGCCTGACGGGTCTCAGCCCCGATCCGGTCCGCGCACGGCACGGCGAGCCTGCGCGGCCACGGCGGCGAACCAGCGCGACGGGGGCCAGGCCCCAGCCGCCTCGGCGAGGCGCGCGGCGCGCTCGGTGCGCTCGGCCGGTTCGAGGGCGAGCGCCCGCTCGAGGACCGACGCCGTGCCGCTCACGTCGAAGGGGTCGATTGCGAGCGCGCCGTCGGCCAGCTCGTGGAACGCGCCCGCCTCGCGGCTGAGGGCGAGCACCCCCGAGCGAGCGTTCACGAGCGGCCCCTCCTTGGCCACGAGGTTCATGCCGTCCCGGATCGGGTTGACGAGGAGGACGTCGTAGCAGCAGAGCGCGGCGAGCGATCGATCGAGGTCGTCGTCCGTGGCGAGCTCGACCGGCGGCTCCCCGCCGGGGAGCGTGAAGCGCTCGTTGATGCGCTCCACGAGGTGCTCGACGTTCGCGCGATACGCGAGGTACTCGGGCAGCTCCTGGCGCGACAGGTAGGCGCGCGCGTGGAACTGGACGCGCCCGCGCAGCTCCGGCCGCCGCTCGAGCAGCTCCTCGAAGGCGAGGAAGCCGCGCACGAGGTTCTTCGACGGCTCGGCCCGGTCCACGCGCACGATGAGCGACCGGCCACCGAGGCGACCGAGCAGCTCGTCTCGCGCCGCCACGCAGGCGGGGCTCGCCACGAGCGCCTCGAGGCGCTCGCGGTCCGCGCCGAGGGGCGCGACGAAGGGAGCCGTCTCGCCGAGGCCGAAGGCGCGGGCGCAGGCGCGGTAGGCGTCGGCCCAGCGCGGCGTGTGGAAGCCGGCTGCGCCGTAGGAGGCGAGGCCGGCGAGGAGCTCCTGCGCGACCGCCCGCGGCAGGAGCGCGAGCTCCTCGGGCGTGCAGAACGGCGTGTGGCTGAAGTGCACCGTCCGCAGGTCCGGACGCTGCTCGGCGAGGTACGCGCCAGCGAGCAGGAGGTGGTAGTCGTGGACGACGACGAGCGCGCCCGGCGCCGCCCGTTCGGCGATGCGCTGCGCGAAGGCCCGGTTGTAGGTGCGGTAGGCGTCCCAGGCCTCGCCGAAGCGCCGGTCGAACGCGGGGCGGTAGACGCGGTCGAACAGGTTGTGGAGCAGGAACCACAGCGTGCCGTTCGCCACGACACGGTAGGCCGCGGCTTGCACCTCCTCGGCGACGTCGACGAGCTCGAGGACGATGCCCTCCTCGAGCTCGACGTGCCCACGCTCGCGCGCGACCCGCCGCTCGTCGGGCGTCGCCGGCGCGGCCACCCACGTGGCGCCCGTCCCCGCGAGCGCGCGCGCGAGGCTCGGCGCGAGGCCGCCGGCCGGCGCGGCCGCCGACGTCGACCCGTCCTCGGCGACGACGACCCTCGCCGGGCCTCGGTTGGCAGCGACCACGAGGTCGGTCACGGCCGCCCCCCTCGTCCGAGTCCGACGGGGGCTGGCTCGACCACATCGGTTCGAGGCGCCGCGCCAGCCGGACGGGGCAGCCGTGTCGTGGCGGTGCTCGCCCAGAGAAGGTGCACGGCCCATCTTCGCCAACCGCCGTTTCGCGGCACAACGTGGGCCGGTCGCCACCCGCTTTGACGTGCGCCGCCGCGTCGTCCACAATCTCCCCGATCATCCAGAGCGGCCGAGGGACGGGCCCTGCGACGCCGCGGCAACCAGCGACCGGGAGGGACGGTCCGGTCGGCCAGGTGCCAATGCCCGATCGATGAGGAGGAGCCGTGGCGTCCGTCGAAGGCCTGCGTTGCCGTGAGTGCGGGCGCCGCTACCCTGCCGAGGCGCTCCACGCCTGCGAGTTCTGCTTCGGCCCGCTCGAGGTCGTCTACGACTACGAGGCGCTGAGGACGCAGGTGAGCCGCGAGGCGATCGCGGCGGGGCCGCCGACGATCTGGCGCTACGCCCCGCTGCTGCCGGTCGACGGGGGCGATCCCGTCGAGCTCGGCGCCGGCTTCACGCCCCTCGTGCGCGCGCAGCGCCTCGGCGCGGAGCTCGGCCTGCGCGAGCTGTACGTGAAGGACGACACGCGCAACCCGACCGGCTCGTTCAAGGATCGCGTCGTCTCGGTCGCGCTGACGAAGGCTCGCCAGCTCGGCTTCAAGGTCGCGGCCTGCGCCTCGACCGGCAACCTCGCGAACTCCGTCGCCGCGCACGCGGCGCGCGCCGGGATGGAGGCCTACGTCTTCATCCCGAGCGACCTCGAGCAGGTCAAGGTCGCGGCGACCGCCGTCTTCGGCGCCTCGGTCATCGCCGTCCAGGGGACCTACGACGACGTCAACCGCCTGTGCGCCGAGCTCGCGAGCGAGCGCGGCGACTGGGCGTTCACGAACATCAACGTCCGCCCCTACTACGCAGAGGGATCGAAGACGCTCGCCTTCGAGGTCGCCGAGCAGCTCGGCTGGCGTGCCCCGGACCACGTCGTCGTGCCGATCGCCTCGGGCAGCCAGATGACGAAGGTCCACAAGGGATTCCGCGAGCTGGAGCTCCTCGGCCTGATCGAGGGCGGCGAAGCGGTGCGCATCTCGGGCGCGCAGGCCGAGGGGTGCGCGCCGGTCGCGCGGGCCTTCGCCGAGGGCAGCGACCAGGTGCGACCGGTGCGGCCGGCGACGATCGCGAAGTCGCTCGCCATCGGCAACCCTGCCGACGGCTACTACGCGCTCGAGGTGGCGCGCACGACGAGCGGCACGATCGCAGCGGTCTCCGACGACGAGATCCTCGAGGGCATCCGCCTCCTCGCCCGCACGGAGGGCATCTTCGCGGAGACCGCCGGCGGGGTGACGATCGCCACGCTCGCGAAGCTCGCCGCGAGCGGCGCCGTCCGGCCGGACGAGCGCGTCGTCGCCTTCGTCACCGGCAACGGCCTCAAGACGGTCGAGGCGCTCGGCGCGACGGTCGGTCCGAGCGCGGTGATCCAGCCCACCCTCGAGGCCTTCGCGGCGTTCGAGCAGAGCCTCGACGTCGACCTCGACCACGACCACGACAAGGAGAAGCGATGACCGTCACGGTCCGGATCCCCACCCAGCTGCGCTCGCTGACGGGCGGGGAGGGGGAGGTCGCCGTCGAGGCGTCGACGGTCGGCGAGGCGCTCGCCGCGCTCGACGCCGCCCACCCGGGGATCGCCGAGCGCCTTCTCGACGAGACCGGCTCGCTCCGGCGCTTCGTGAACGTCTTCCTCGCCGAGGAGGACGTTCGCTTCCTCGACGGCCTCGACACCCCGGTGCGGGACGGCCAGACGCTCTCGGTGGTCCCCGCCGTCGCCGGGGGCTGACCGACCCGTCGGCGCCGGGCAGGGTTGCGCGCCCGGCGGCTGCGTGGTTTGCTATTAGCACTCGACAGTTGTGAGTGCCAACGCTCGGTCGGACCGGGCGAGCATCGTTTCGAGCCAAGGGAGGAAGCCCGATGCCGAAGTTGATCGCCTTCGACGAGCAGGCCCGGCGGGCGCTCGAGAGCGGGATGAACCAGCTCGTCGACGCGGTGAAGGTCACGCTCGGCCCGAAGGGCCGCAACGTCGTCCTCGAGAAGAAGTGGGGCGCGCCGACGATCACGAACGACGGCGTGTCGATCGCGAAGGAGATCGAGCTCGAGGACGCCTACGAGAAGGTCGGCGCCGAGCTCGTGAAGGAGGTCGCGAAGAAGACCGACGACGTCGCCGGGGACGGGACGACGACGGCGACCGTGCTCGCCGGCGCCCTCGTACGCGAGGGCCTGCGCAACGTCGCGGCGGGGGCCAACCCGATGTCGCTGAAGCGTGGCATCGAGGCGGCCGTCGAGACGGCCGTCGCGTCCCTCAAGGACATCGCCCGCGACACGGACTCGAAGGACCAGATCGCCCAGGTGGCGGCGATCTCAGCGGCGGACCCCGAGATCGGGACGATGATCGCGGAGGCGATCGACAAGGTCGGCAAGGACGGCGTGATCACCGTCGAGGAGTCCCAGACCTTCGGGATGGAGATGGACCTCGTCGAGGGGATGCGCTTCGACAAGGGCTACATCTCCCCCTACTTCGCGACCGACCCCGAGCGCATGGAGGCCGTCCTCGAGGACGCCTACGTCCTGCTGCACGCGGCGAAGATCTCGGCGGTGCGCGACCTGCTGCCCGTGCTCGAGAAGGTCATGCAGACCGGCAAGCCGCTCGTCGTCATCGCCGAGGACGTCGAGGGCGAGGCGCTCGCCACCCTCGTCGTGAACAAGATCCGCGGGACCTTCTCCTCGGTCGCGGTGAAGGCCCCGGGCTTCGGCGACCGCCGCAAGGCGATGCTCGGCGACATCGCCGTGCTGACCGGTGGCCAGGTGATCTCCGAGGAGGTGGGCCTGAAGCTCGACTCGGTGACCCTCGACCTCCTCGGCCGGGCCCGGCGCGTCGTCGTCACGAAGGACGAGACGACGATCGTCGACGGCGCGGGCGCCGAGGCCGACGTGAAGGGTCGCATCGCGCAGATCCGCCGCGAGATCGAAGAGACGGACTCGGACTGGGACCGCGAGAAGCTCCAAGAGCGCCTCGCGAAGCTTGCCGGCGGCGTCGCCGTCGTCCGCGTCGGCGCGGCGACCGAGGTCGAGCTCAAGGAGAAGAAGCACCGGATCGAGGACGCGCTCAGCGCGACGAGAGCGGCGATCGAGGAGGGCATCGTCGCCGGCGGCGGCACCGCGCTGATCCGTTCCCGCAAGGCCGTCGTCGACGCGGCGAGCCAGCTCGCTGGCGACGAGGCGACGGGGGCGGCGATCGTGGCGAAGGCCCTCGAGGAGCCCTTGAAGTGGATCGCCTTCAACGCTGGCCTCGAGGGCGCGGTGCTCGTCCGCCAGGTCGAAGAGGCGAGCGGGTCGGTCGGGCTCAATGCGGCGACCGGCGAGATGGAGGACCTCGTGAAGTCGGGCGTGATCGATCCGGCGAAGGTCACCCGCTCGGCGCTCCAGAACGCGGCGTCGATCGCGGCCTTGCTCCTCACGACGGAGGCGCTCGTCGCGGACAAGCCCGAGCCCCCCGCGCCTGCGCACGCCGGGCACGACCACGACATGGGGATGATGTAGCCGCCACGGGCGCGCACGGGGTCGTCGGACCGCCGGCGAGGACGGGCGAGCGCCCCTCCTCGCCGGCGGCGTCGTCCTGGCCTAGCCTGCAGCGATGATCGAGGCGCCGTTCCGCCAGGTCGTGCCGCGGCCGGACGGCGCCGTCGTGCGGCACGCGCCGCCGTGGCGCGGCGGCGCCGGCCTCGCCGAGCCCGTGCTCCCGGCGCTGCGTGCCGTCCTCCGGGCGCGCGCGCCGAGCGGCGCGCGCGCGGGCGTCCTCGTTCCCCTCCTCGAGCGCCCGAGCGGACTCGCCACGCTCCTCACGCGCCGTGCCGCGTCGCTGCGCTCGGA